>CAMWXB010000001.1 GCA_947178125.1 uncultured Lachnospiraceae bacterium
AGATATCTTTTTGGGGAAACGGGGCTAAAAAGTGCTATTTCCCGACAGCCCCTTCAGGGTGAAGAAGACTTGCTATGCAAGTCGCAGAAGTTCTTGGCGAAACAGCCCTTGCTGTGAGCCCTAGAACTTCTCTTCACCCTATTTTCTGAATCTTTTCTTCGACTTCGGCTCTTCGCCGGAAGATGTCTGCTGTTTCGCAGCATTTAATGTATTCCCTGTCTGCTCATCGAACTGTTTCAAAAGTTCTTTCGCCTCACGGGACAGCTTATCAGGTACCTGCACGACAAGCGTTACATAGTGATCTCCCCGTATGTCCTTATTGCGCAGGGATGGAACGCCTTTTCCTTTCAGGCGGACTTTCGTATCCGTCTGCGTCCCCGGCTTCACATCATAAATAACCTTTCCGTCCACGGTATCGATCATGATCTCACCGCCGAGCGCCGCTACTGCAAAGGACATGGGAACTGTAGAATAGATATTCGTATCCTGTCTCTGGAAAATAGGATGACGGCCTACGATCACTTCCACCAGCAGATCGCCTCTCGGCCCGCCGTTCGTTCCCGGCTCTCCTTTATCTCTGATTCTGACACTCTGACCATTATCAATTCCGGCCGGAATGGATACCTGGATTTTTTTCTTATTGGCTATATATCCCGTTCCACGGCAATCCGGACATTTTTCCTTAATGACCTTACCGGTTCCATGACAATCCGGACAGGTCTGCACATTTCTGACCGTTCCGAAGAAGGACTGCTGCGTAAATACGACCTGGCCTTTTCCACCGCACTTAGGACAGGTTTCCGGGCTGGTTCCGGGCTTCGCACCGCTGCCCCGGCAAGTTGTACACTCATCCTTTAGTGTCAGTTCTATCTCTTTATCGACTCCAAAAATTGCTTCTTCAAAAGTAATACGCACACTGGTGCGGATATTGGCACCCTTCATAGGGCCGTTGCTTCTGCTTCCCCGACGGCCGCCGCCGCCAAAGAAATCGCCAAAGATATCGCCGAAGATATCGCCAAAATCCATGCTGTTGAAATCAAAACCGCCAAAGCCGCCGCCTGCTCCGCCTTCAAAGGCTGCATGACCGTACTGATCATACTGCCGCCTCTTTTCGGGGTCACTCAACACAGCGTAAGCTTCTGAGGCTTCTTTGAATTTCTTCTCAGCTTCCGCATCTCCCGGATTCATATCCGGATGATATTTTTTTGCAAGTACTCTGTATGCTTTCTTAAGCGCCGCATCATCAGCATTCTTGTCAACGCCAAGAACTTCATAATAGTCTCTTTTTTGCTCTGCCATGTCCTTAATCCTCCAAGACTCCTCGTCTCAATCATCGTCAATAATAAATCTTCTCGTCCCAAACTCCTCAGTTCAAACCGCTTCTGCCCAAACCTCCTCAACCCGGAAGAATGTCCTTCCAGGACATTCTTCCAAGCGAAACTTAGAAGTTCTTAGATGCCGTATTCCGGCATCTTAGAACTTCTTTTCGCTTTCGGCATTCTTAGAACTTCTTTTCGCTTTCGGCATTCCTCAGAACTTCTTTTCGCTTTTGACCTTAAATTTCTCTGTAATCACCGTCTACAACATCATCCGCCGCGCCGGCATCCGCGCTCTCCTGTGCGCCTGCCGCACCCATATCCGGGCTGCCCTGCTGTGCCTGCTGCATATTTTCATACATCTTCGTGAACAAAGACTGTGCAGAATTTGTCAGCTTTTCTTTTGCCGCCTTTAATTCATCTATCTGACTGTCGGACATTTCCTGATCTTTGGTCTTTTCCAGAATATCCTTTACTGCCTGCAGGTCTGCCTCAACACCTGCTTTCTCAGAAGCGTCAATCTTGTCGCCTACTTCGCCCAAAGCCTTCTCTGTCTGGAATACGAAAGAGTCCGCTTCATTTCTCGTATCGATTGCTTCTTTTCTCTTCTTATCCTGTGCTTCATATTCCGCCGCTTCTTTTACCGCTCTGTCGATTTCATCATCAGACATATTGGAACCTGCAGTGATTGTGATATGCTGTTCTTTACCCGTTCCCAAATCCTTCGCGGATACATTTACAATACCGTTTGCATCGATATCGAAAGTAACTTCAATCTGCGGAACACCACGCATTGCCGGCGGAATACCATCCAATCTGAACTGTCCAAGAGACTTATTGTCTTTCGCGAACTGTCTTTCACCCTGTACGACATTGATATCAACTGCTGTCTGATTATCTGCCGCAGTGGAGAAAATCTGACTCTTCTTCGTCGGAATCGTCGTATTTCTTTCAATCAGTCTGGTAGCTACACCGCCCATCGTTTCGATGGAAAGGGAAAGAGGTGTTACATCGAGCAGCAGAATTTCACCTGCGCCAGCATCACCTGCCAGCTTACCGCCCTGAATAGAAGCACCCAGCGCAACGCATTCGTCGGGATTCAGGCTCTTGTTCGGTTCATGTCCTGTCAGCTGTTTTACCTTTTCCTGTACAGCCGGAATACGGGTCGAACCGCCGACTAACAGTACTTTGCCCAGATCAGCATTGGTAAGTCCGGCATCCTTCATTGCGTTCTGAACCGGAATCGCTGTTCTTTCTACCAGGTCATGTGTCAACTCGTCAAATTTCGCCCTTGTCAGGTTCATGTCGAAATGTTTCGGGCCTTCTGCCGTTGCCGTAATGAAAGGCAGATTGATATTTGTCGTCGTTGCGGAAGACAATTCTTTCTTCGCTTTCTCAGCTGCTTCTTTTAATCTCTGGAGCGCCATCTTATCTCCTGATAAATCAACGCCCTCCTGTGCTTTAAATTCCGCCAGCATCCAGTCGATAATCTTCTGGTCAAAGTCATCGCCGCCCAGACGGGTATCACCGTTGGTCGCAAGAACTTCGATAACGCCGTCACCGATTTCAATGAGGGATACATCAAATGTACCGCCACCCAAATCATATACCATGATCTTCTGCTCTTTTTCATTATCAAGGCCATATGCCAGCGCCGCCGCCGTAGGCTCGTTGATGATACGTTTTACATCCAGACCTGCAATCTTACCTGCATCTTTTGTCGCCTGTCTCTGTGCGTCATTAAAGTACGCCGGTACCGTAATAACGGCTTCCGTTACTTTTTCACCGAGATAATTCTCAGCATCCGCTTTCAGTTTCTGAAGGATCATCGCAGAAATCTGCTGCGGAGAATATTTTTTGTCATCAATCGTGCGTCCTCTGTCCGTACCCATATCCCTTTTGATGGATGCGATCGTTTTGTCCGCATTGGTGACTGCCTGACGTTTTGCCGGCTCACCAACGAGTCTTTCTCCTGTCTTTGTAAACGCTACGACTGAGGGTGTTGTCCTCGCACCTTCCGTATTCGCGATGACCGCCGGTTTACCACCTTCCATAACTGCTACACAGCTATTTGTTGTTCCTAAATCAATACCTATTATTTTGCTCATGCTAAAGCCCTCCTATAAAATATATATCTTCATTAAATGTTTTAACAATAACCTGCTCATAAATGACTTCTTACCTGTCCACAACCCCGGAACAATGGCTGAAAGCCATTCTTTCAGCTAAAACCTGGAATTTCTTAGACATTGTTCTTTCATGTCTTAGAAATTCTTCTTAGCTTAGTCTTTGACCACGGCTACCATACTATGCCGCACGACACTGCCGCGGTAAGTATATCCTTTCTGCAATTCCTGTGCAATAATGCCGGAACCGTATTCTTCACTTTCTACCTGCATGACCGCATTGTGGAACTCCGGATCAAATTCCTGCCCAATCGCTTCAATCGGTTTCACATCGATCGCCTCTAACTCCGTCAAAAGCTGTTTGTAGATCATTTCCATTCCCTGTGCAAAAGCGCCGCCCTTATCGCTCTCCGGCACTGTCGCCAGACCTCTTTCGAAGTTATCCACGACGGGAAGGATTTTCTCAATCACGCTTCTTGCTCCGGTTTCGAACATTGCTGATTTTTCTTTTTCCGTTCGTTTACGGAAATTATCAAATTCAGCCATCTGACGTTTTACCCTGTCTTCCAGTTCGTCGATTTTCGTTTTCAACGCTTCCTGTTTCTTATCAACTTTTTCTTTTTTCTTTTTCTCTTTCTTTGCTGCCCTGGAATCCTCTTTCGCATCAGCGTTCTCTTCCGCTGCTTCTTCCACAGCCTCCGGAGAAGTTCCTTCCGCTTCCTCCTGCGCGTTCATTTCTTCCGTCTGCTCCTCTTTTTCCAGTTCCTTTTCCAATTCTCTCTCTGCCACAGTCTTCATTCCTTTCTTTCGCCATAATTACTATCAGCTTCTATTTCCTGTATAAGTCATCCAACTGGCTTTTCAGCATCTTCAGATTATGGACTACTTTCTCATAATCCATACGTTTCGGGCCAATGATTCCAATGGTCCCCTTCATTCCCTCATCCAATTCATAAGTCGCTGTCACAACGCTGCAATCCTTCATTCCCTGGATTGGTGTTTCGTTTCCGATATAGACTTGTATACCTGTATTCTCATCCGCAAGATTTTCCTGTACGAGTTCGCTCAGGAACTGTTTCTCTTCAAAAGTCGTGATCAACTCGCTGGCTCTTTGATGATCGGAAAGCTCCGGATACTTGAAAAAGTTCTTCGTGCCGCTCGTATAAATTTCCAAATCTTCATCAGCTTTGATCGCCTCCGCAACGGCATCAATGACATCCGCAACGATTTCACTGTGAATTCCTGCCTGCTGTTTCATCGCCGCTATCATGCCAAGATTGATTTCTTCCAGAGACAGTCCGTTCAAATGAGTATTCAGCAAAATATTTAATTTTAATAATGTATCGTTATGCAGTTCCTCTGAAACAGTCAGTATGGAATTTTTGATCACATTTCCTTCCACGACGATAACTGCAAGAATCTGATTGGCATCCACGCGGGAAAGCTGGATAAATTTCAGCTTATTACGGCGATACTGCGGGGCCGAGATCATCGCTGCATATTCCGTATTATTCGCCAGAAGCTTTGCGGCCTGCTTCAGGAGATGTTCCATTTTATCTTCTTTCTCAAGAAGCATCTCCTTCATTTCTTCTACTTCCCGTTCCTTCTCTTCCATCATCCGATCGACATACAGCCTGTATCCTTTATCCGATGGAATGCGGCCGGCAGACGTATGCGGCTGAAGAATATAACCCAGTTCTTCCAAATCCGCCATTTCATTTCGAATGGTCGCGGAACTCAGATTCAAATCGGTATACTTGGAAATCGTTCTGCTTCCTACCGGTTCTCCCGTCTCCAGATAGTTCCGGATGATAGCTTGCAATATTTTATATTTTCTTTCATCCAGCTGCATACCATTCTCTCCTATTGTTAGCACTCAACCCGTTAGAGTGCTAACATCTTCTAGTGATAAGTTATCACTTCACTATTTAATTGTCAACACATACGGGAAAAAAATTTATGAAAAAAATATAAATCAATAAAAAAGCAATCAGTTGAATTTCTTTCTCAAACTAATTGCTTTTAGTATGCTGTATTTTCTTTAAATCAATGCTTAGAAGTTGAAACTGTCGCTCACTTCGTTCTCGCTGCCTTTGTTGATAACATAGTATACTTTGCCATCTTCAGGTTTTACATAAAGTTCAACCGTTTTAAAATCCGCAGGCGCTCTATGCAGATCATATTCCCAGATATCTTTCGTACTTTGTACCAATTCTTCCGGCGTATGCGTATTACCCGCGAACTGTATTTCAACAGTTGCCTTTACCGCCGGTTTTCTGCCTGCTGTTTTGACCGCTGTTTCTTTAACCTCTGTCGTCTTGGCAGCAGTCTTCTTCTCTACGGCTTTCTTTGTTCCCGGTTTTCTGCCCGGTTTCTTCTTTGTCGTCTCTGCCTTAGGCGCTTCTTTTACTTCCTTAACTTCTTCTTTTGCATCTGCAGCCGGAACTGCTGCCGACTTTGCTGCCGTCTTTTCGGCTGCCGCTTTCTTTACTTCTGCCATGAATATTCTCCTCCCATGTACACATTCATACTTTTATTATGCAGCAATCATCTAGTTCAATATCTTATAATCTACTGATTTATATAATATTTATATACTATCACTTGATTACAGAGCAATTTTAACTCATAGTATTCAGCCTTGTCAACTAACAAACTGTCACAAATCCATTATTATTTCTATCCTTTTATATGCGAAATGCTGTAAAAATCAAGAAAAAACAAAATACAGCAGGACTATGACGCCTAAAACAATGCGGTACCAGCCGAATACTTTGAAATCATGTTTCTTGATATAACCCATCAGAAAACGGATTACAATAACGGATACAAGAAATGCGACAAGCATACCGACAAACAGAATGGTAAGCTCCATTCCCGTAAAAACAAATCCGAATTTAACGATTTTTAATAAACTTGCACCGAGCATGACTGGAATTGCCAGAAAGAAAGTAAATTCTGCAGCAACAGTCCTGGATACGCCGATCAACAGCGCTCCGACGATTGAAGCGCCCGAACGGGATGTCCCCGGAAAAATCGCGGCAATCAGCTGAAATACCCCGATCAGCAGCGCTGTTTTATAAGTAATCTGTCCCAGGCTCGCAATGTGAGGCCGCATATTTTTATTGCGGTTCTCGATAATGATAAAAGCAATACCGAATACGATCAGCGCAGCCGCAACGCACCATGGATTATAAAAAAGCGCATCAAAGACATCATCAAACGCAAGACCGATCACCGCCGCCGGAATGCAGGCTACAACAATTTTGATCCAAAGTATAAAAATATCCTTTTTGATAAATGGCTTCCTGCGGTCTTTTAATTCAAAGGGAAAAATTTTATTCCAGAAAAGCAGCACGACCGCCAGAATCGCTCCCAACTGTATAACGACCAAAAACATTTCCCAAAATTCTTCCGATACGTCCAGCGTCACGAACTCGTTGAGCAAGATCATATGTCCCGTACTGCTGACGGGAAGCCATTCCGTAATACCCTCTACGATACCGAACAAGATTGCCTTTAAAATTTCTAACATGACTCTTCCTCCAAATATTCCAACAGTTCCATATAGCAGTTCTCGGCATCCTGATAGCCTTCTTTATAAAGAGCTTCCAGCTTTGCCCTGTCCTTCTCGACTCTCCCAACATTGCTCTTATGTTTCGGACGGATGACAAATACTTTTCCCTGCTTCTTCAATTCTTCTATATATTGTACCGTACCGTTATAGGCAATATGTCTCTCCCGCATACATTCATACACTTTCGGATAACGTACATACCGCGCTTTGATCATAGCGAGTTCTGCCGCACCTGAAGCAGCTCTGACATAGCCTTCCTCTTTCGTCATGACAATGACATTCGTCCGGTTGCCATCCCGCATGGAACGTCTGATGGGAATCGAATCCGAAATGCCTCCGTCCAGATACAGCCCGTCACCAATCTTCACATTTCTGGAAACGAGCGGCATGGAACTTGACGCCCGGACTGCAACGATATCTCTGTGCATCTCTTCAAGCTGTATATATTCCGGCTCTCCCGTTCTGATATTGGTAACGACCGCATAAGCTTTTCCCGGATACCGTTCGAATGCCTCGTAATCATATGGATCCAGATAATCCGGTATCAACCCGTAACACATATCCGCCCCGAATAAGTCTCCGGTCGTTAACAGACTTTCCACACTGCAGTATGCTTTCTGGTCCAGATAATTGACATTCGTCCGATACGCCCTTTTTCGCTGCTTTGAGAGATAACTGCACATACAGCAGGCGCCTGCGGATACCCCGTAACAACTGGAAAACTCTATCTCCTTATCGAGAAAAAAGTCCAATACGCCGGCCGTATAGATTCCCTTCATACCGCCGCCTTCCAAAACAAGTCCGGCCTGATACACCGTAATCCCCTCCTTTTTACTTTTCTAATTTTTCGACCTGTATTCCGTCTGCACAAATTTTCGGAACGCTTCCAACGACCGCTCTACCTTTTCCGTATCGATACAATAAGCCAGACGGAAATAACCGGGCGCACCGAAAGTATCGCCGGGTACAAGGATCAGGTCATACTTTTTCGCTTTCTCACAGAATGCGACTGCGTCTTCTTCCAACGCTTTCGGGAAGATATAGAAAGTTCCACCCGGCTTCACACATTCGAAGCCAAGAGAAATAAGTTCTTTATATAATATGTTCATATTCGTTTCATATACGGATAAATCCGCCGTCAGGTCCAATACTTCCGCTACCGCGAGCTGGATAATGGAAGGCGGACAGTTATGTCCGGTTCCCCGTGAGATTTGCGCGCACATATTTGTAATATATTCGGCATCCGTGCATTTCGGATTCACCGCCACATAGCCGATTCTCTCACCGGGCAGCGACAGCGATTTGGAATAGGAATAGCAGGACAGGGAATTGTCATAAAAACCGGATACATAAGGCGCGTCCGTTCCCGCAAACACGATTTCCCTGTATGGCTCATCGGAAATCAGGAAAATGTCATGCCCGTATTCTTTTTCTTTAGCCGCCAGAATATCCGCCAGCTTCCGAATGGTATCCGTCGTATAAACGATACCGGAAGGGTTATTCGGCGTATTGATGAGAACCGCCATGACCTTCTCCGTCAGCATTTCTTCAAAGACCTCGAAATTAATCTGAAAATCTTCCACATTGGCAGGTACAACTTTCAGAACAGCACCGCTCAGATTGATATAAGGCTGATATTCCGGGAAATAAGGAGCAAAAGTCAGGATTTCATCTCCAGGCTGCGTCACACATCGAATCGCATGCGCAATGGCTCCCGCCGCTCCTGTCGTCATAAAAATATGGTTTCCCGTATAGTTCATGCCAAACCGTTCATTCAAAGACTGTGCGACTTTCTCCCGCACCGCCGGTATTCCGAGACTCTGGCTGTATCCATGCAGTTCCATCGGATCACGGCTCTGCAGCAGGTCTATCATCACATCCGTAAATTTCTGCGGTGCGGGAACGGAGGGATTTCCAAGGCTGTAATCAAAAACATTCTCATAGCCGATTTCCGCTCCCCTCGCCGTCGCAAATTCAGACAACTGCCTGATGACCGATTTCCCTTTTAACATATCTTTATATTTTTGTACGATCATGATTCTTCTCCTTCCGCCCAGATCAATGCGCATTTTACCGCTTTTTTCCAACCTTTTAACAATTCTGCGCGCC
Source organism: uncultured Lachnospiraceae bacterium (assembly GCA_947178125.1). Taxonomy (GTDB): domain Bacteria; phylum Bacillota; class Clostridia; order Lachnospirales; family Lachnospiraceae; genus UBA3282. The sequence continues at coordinate 9,129 of CAMWXB010000001.1, forward strand.
TCTCTTCTTTCATAGAAGCTTCAAATTTCCTGTCCAACTGCCAGTTCGCGCAGATTTCTTCCCTGTCTTTCCAATATCCGACCGCAAGCCCCGCAAGATAAGCCGCTCCCAGAGCCGTTGTTTCGATACAGCTCGGTCTGTGCACCGCCTGTCCGATAATGTCCGCCTGAAACTGCATCAGAAAATCATTGGCGCTGGCGCCGCCGTCTACCTTCAATTCCTGCAGAGGCATACCTGCATCCTCTTCCATCGCTTTCAGCACATCCGCCGTCTGGTATGCGATGGATTCCAATGTCGCTCTGATAAAATGTTCTTTCTGACAGCCCCTTGTGATTCCGACGATCGTGCCTCTTGCATAAGGATTCCAGTAAGGCGCCCCCATTCCCGCAAAAGCCGGTACGACATATACGCCGTTCGTATCTTCGACCTTTTGCGCATATTCTTCCGAATAACCTGACTCTTTTATCATCCTCATACTGTCGCGCAGCCATTGGATTGCCGCCCCCGCCACGAATACGCTTCCTTCCAGCGCATATTCCACTCTGCCGCCGGCACTCGCCGCAATCGTCGTCAGCAGACCATGGCCGGACGCGATTGCTTTTTCTCCCGTGTTCATCAGCAGAAAACAACCCGTTCCATATGTATTTTTTACCTGTCCCGGTTCAAAACAGCACTGACCGAACAGAGCAGACTGCTGGTCTCCTGCCGCACCCGCGATGGGAATCTCCCCGCCGAGGACATCGGCCGCCGTCTTTCCATAAACGCAGCTGGAAGGCTTTACTTCCGGCATCATGCTCTTCGGAATCCGGAAAAGGGCAAGCAATTCCTCATCCCAGCACAGTTCATGAATATTAAAAAGCATCGTACGGGACGCATTCGTATAGTCCGTTACATGCACGGCCCCCTTTGTCAGGTTCCAGATCAGCCAGCTGTCTACCGTTCCAAATAAAAGTTCCCCGGCTTCCGCCTTTTCTTTCGCGCCTTCTACATTGTCCAGAATCCATGCGATCTTGCTGGCGGAAAAATAGGCATCCGGAATCAGCCCAGTCTTATCCTGAATCATCTTTTCATGCCCCTGCGCCTTCAGCGCATCAATCACTTCAGCCGTCCGTCTGCACTGCCATACGATTGCAGGATAGACAGGCGCACCCGTGTCTTTATCCCATACGATCGTCGTTTCCCTCTGGTTCGTAATGCCGATTCCCGCAATGTCCTGCACGGACGCGCCGATATTCGCCATCGCTTCTGTGACAACCGCAATCTGTGACGACCATATCTCCCGCGGATTGTGTTCCACCCAGCCGGGTTTCGGATAGATCTGCGTGAACTCTTTCTGCGCCATACTGCAGATTTCACCCTTTTTATTAAAAAGAATACATCTTGAGCTTGTCGTTCCCTGGTCCAACGCCATTATGTATTTCTGCATAACTCCCCCATTCTGTGAGCATACTTGTCCACAAAGCACTTCGATAACTTTGAAACCTTATTCCCTAGTATATAATATTTTTTTTCTTCTGTTAAGCCTCTTCCTATTTTTTTTAAATGTGTTACAATACTGCTTGTGCGCAATCGCCCTGCGGCATATTCACGAACGTATCATAAATGTCTGATAAAACGGACAAAGGAGTCTTTATGAGTATTACGGTTGTATTGGAACAAATGTTCATTATTATAATCCTAATTTTTACAGGCGTATTTCTTTTCCGCCAAAAAATGCTGTCCGAAGATACCTCCAGACAGCTTTCCGGCCTGATCGTCAATATCACAAACCCCGCCGTCCTGATCTGCTCAGCTTTCGACGATTCTCCGAAAGTGCCGCTTCAGACACTGGGGCTTAGTCTGTGTGTTTTCATTATCTCTTATGGCATTTTAATTTTATTCGCCTATCTGATTCCGCTTATATTAAGAGTTCCGAATCATGCACGTTATTCCTACCGGATGCTGACCGTTTTCGGCAATGTCGGCTTTATCGGCATCCCGTTAGTCTCCGCCGTATTGGGCTCCGGCTCGCTCATTTTCGTATCCATCAATAACCTGATTTATAATGTTCTCGTTTATACCTACGGCATTTCTACCCTGAAAAGAGCTTCCGTTGCACAGCATCCCGATGCCGCGCCCACGGAACCGGAGAGTATCCTGCACAAGCTGGTGAATGCCGGAACTATTTCCGCTGTCCTGACAATTGTTTTCTATCTTGGCGATTTTAACGTACCGACAATCATTTCCTCTTCTCTGACATACGCCGGCCGGACTACCACCTTTTTATCCATGCTGGTGCTCGGCGTTTCGGTCGCGCAAATGGCCCCGAAAGATATTTTTTCCCATCCGGAACTTTATATTTTCGCACTCATCCGGCAGATTCTGCTGCCTGTCGGCTTTACCTTACTGCTCGGCCTGTTTATCAAAGAACCGCTGATCCTGAATACGACCGCGCTGCTGTTGGCCGTTCCGGCAGGCAATATGCCGCTGATGCTCTCCAAGCAGCTTCATGTAGAAGAATCGACGATTTCACAGGGGATTATTCTGACGACACTTTTGAGTCTGGTGACGATTCCGGTGGTGACGTTTTTTATTTCGTAATGACACTTTTTACGGCAGGCAATCGGCACCAATTGTCATATTGGGTCAGATACAAAATGCAGCATAAAGAGGAACCGTCTTTTTCCCGTCCTCAAAACCAAAGTTTTTCGCCGAAAGCTTAATGGCATAGGTTGGTTCTTCATTCCAAACCATTTTACCACCAGAGGACTTATAAGGTTTTCCATTCTCATCGGGAAAATCAAATTGTAAGAACCAATAATCGTAAATCGTTTTTTGCCATTGATTCTAATTCTACATTAATTTTATAATTATTTATAATTTTATCATATTCATCATTTTTCATCACTTTTTCTTGATTTTCCCTGTATGCTTTAAGCTGTGAAGAATGACACGCTTTAACTTGTTCTCTACGCTTTAGGTTCTTGTATCAGAAAAATGTACCTCGACAAAATAGGTCATCTTATCAATCTTCTTTTGCAAACAGGGCGTTAATCGCCCTGTGGTGTTGGTCTGAATGTTGCCGCCCATTGCTCCTCCTTAATGGCAAAAAATAGAGCATATAGATTTCAGTTCCTATATGCTCTAACGCTATTACTATATTTGATTTTGATTGAGATGATTGATTATGCTAACTGCATAACTTCGGCTTCAATTTCCTTTAGTTCGCCCATAGATAAGGACGGTACATAACGTGCAATCTTTTCAAGAGAGAGTTCTCCGTCTTTAATCATTCTTTCGGCTGTTTCTCTGTCTTTCTTATGAGCAAGAGTGTTTTCCATATCCTTCCAATAAGTTTTCATTATCTGCTCATCATCAAATAAACTCATCATAATCGTCACAACCTCCTTTTCTCTGCTAATCAGATATTCTTTTAAGATATTCCTATCCTTGCAAATACGGATTGTTTCTTTAACCGTCTGCTCTGTCATTCCATACAGCTTTCTCTGTTCATCAAAAACCTTACAGAAAATAATGTATTGATTGATAATATCCTCTGTGTCGCTCTCAAAAATAATCCTTGCCTTCACCTCAATATCAATATCCGAACCGTCAAAAAACTCTTGCGATAAAGATATGTTTTCTGGCTTTCTGCCTTTATTACCCGTATAGATGATATACAATTCTGGTTTAGGCATTTTGACCTTTGTACTCTTATATAGGCTTTGTGATGTCCTCTCAAAATATTCATGGTAACTCTGTGCTAAATACAACAATATTCTGATTAAAATATTTACCGTCCAACTGGCTTGTGCCTCCAAAAGCAGCAGTAATCTGTCGTTACCCACCATTATGCCCAAATCATTATAAAGATTATCTGTCAGAACATTGTCTATCGTTACAATATCCAGTGTGTCCTCTGTTGTGTCCGTATCCTCTGGGTGTAATGTTTTATACAGTTTCAACAAATTCTTTTTATCTTGAAAAAGGTCTAAAAACACACTGTTTTTTGCGGTACGCTTTGCCTTAACTTCCTGCGTCTGTTTTGTATCGTCCGACACCTTACCACCTCGATTTCTAAAAATCTGTGACACAAGATACGATATATCCTACTCCTGTCACACTTCAATTATACAAAAAAATGCCTGTCTATACAATAAAATTCACATTAAATTTCATCCATTCAATCCACGGTTTTTAAATTCCAGGCTGGTCTGCCTGAGCAAATCGATTCTGTCTACAATATGTATTTGACCGTATCATCAGACACCTCTTTGCATGGGTAATTCAGATAGTACATCTCATCATCTTCTCTAAAAAAAGAAAAACCTGTATTCTGTCCATTGGGTGTCGTATAAAAAAACCCGTTTTTACATCCTCTGCGTCATCCGCGTCCTCATATTCCATATTGTTGCTAAAAGATATGAACTGCAGCATATGAAAAAATTTTTTGTATTCGGGATTCCGCAGCCTTTGGTTGATCATCCTTTCAAATTTTCTAATGCCGGCTTGAACCTGTTCAAAAAAATTTTGGTCTGAAAATCGATATCTGCATCCTTGAAGGATTGATAATCATAACCCAATCTGAGAAATTGTATTGTTGCCGGTATTTTCACTCTGGTATCTTCATTAAAAACAGCCATCTTGATTCCCCATTTGTAAGACTTATAACTGCTCTGCAGGCACTGGCCGCTGGGCTTGCGTCTATTATATCATCTCCCTAATAAATACTCTACAATATTCTTCTGCCGGATACCGCCTCTGTTAAAGCCCATTAGCGAATCCATCGAAAGCACCATCTTCTCATAATTATCCGCAATCCGTTCCAGCGGACCGAATTCCCGTTCCATATTGTCCTCTGTCAAAAGATAACAGACTTGAATATAAATGCGTTCATCTGCCTTATTCGCAACAAAATCAATTTCCGCCGCATTCTGTTTTCCGACCGTTACCTGATATCCCCGGCGAAGCAGTTCCAAGTAAACAATATTTTCCAGTACAGCCCCAATATCATTATGCCGATATCCAAGCACTGCATACCGCAGCCCCAAATCCGACAAATAGTATTTCTCCTGTGTCTCTAACAGCCTTTTCCCTTTTATATCAAATCTCGGAACTTTGTATATCAAAAATGCGCTTTCCAAAAGTTTCAGATAATTATACACTGTTTCCGTACCGAGTTTCCGCCTTTGATTTTTCAGAAAATCCGAAATTGTTTTTGCTGAAAAAATATTCCCGATATTGTCCATCAGGTATTGCGCAATACTTTCCAGAAGAGCCGTGTCCCTGACCTGATTTCTTCTAATCACATCCCTTAACAAAACGGAATGATAAATATCCAGAAGATATTGCGAAATCCGAATATCTTCCCATTTCATTTGATGGATTCCCGGCAGACCGCCGTATTTCAAATAATTGATAAAATTCTCCTGCTCCGACAACCCTGCTTCTTCATCATTTGCTTTGGTAAAATCCAGATATTCCGCAAAAGACAACGGATATACCCGTATCTCAACATATCTGCCTGCAAGCAGCGTTGCCAGTTCTCCCGAAAGCAATTTCGCATTGGAACCTGTTACATAAATATCACAGTCAAAATCAACCCGAAACGAATTGACCGCTTTCTCCCACATCTCTACTTCCTGAACTTCATCGATTAAAATATATAATCTTCCATCCGCTTCCTTTGCCGCATTGGTAACAGTTCCATACAGCGCTTTGTAATCCTTCCATTCCTCATAACGGAGAGATTCAAAATTCACATAAAAAATCCGTTCTTTCGGAACGCCTCTATCGACCAGTTCATCCTGTATCTGCTTTAAGATGACACTCTTTCCGCATCTGCGCATACCCGTAATAACCTTAACAACAGGCTTATCAATAAAATCCCGTATTTGATTCATATACTGCCGACGTACGATCATAACAATATCCATGCCTTTCTCTTAGCCTGTATCCTCTATTTCTTTTATATTAGAACTTCCAATAAAATATGTCAATTATTTCTTGTATAATATAAATATTTTTTATATTTTTCAGTCATTTCTATTATATAAGAACAAATTCTATAATCAAAAAAAGTTTCTCTTATAAGAGAAACTTTTTTTGCAAAATGCTATTCATTCAAATACACTATACAATCTGCACCTTGACCATATTAGTCGTACCAGACATCCCAATCGGCACGCCCGATGTGATTACGGTCACATCACCTTTTTCCAGCAGCTGCATTTTCTCCGCCGCCGCAATCGCATTATTGAATAAATCAAAAACATCCTTTTCTTCTTTAATCAATATGGGCGTCACACCCCAGGCCAGATTAATCTGACGGCATACCTTGTCAGAAGTCGCACAGCCTATGATATCGCTCGCCGGTCTGTATCCGGCAATCATTCTCGCTGACCGCCCGGACTTGGTAACGGTAACGATTGCTTTCGCGTTCAGGTCATACGCCGTCGTACAGGTCGCATGGCAGATTGCATCGGTCACATCAGGATTTCCTTTTCTGTCATGATTAAAAAATCTTTTCTTGTAATCCACATCCTGTTCGGTGCGCTCCGCAATCCGCACCATCGTTTTGACCGCTTCGACCGGATAAGCGCCCGCTGCGGTTTCCCCGGAAAGCATGATCGCGCTCGTTCCATCGTAGACCGCATTAGCAATATCCGTTGCTTCCGCTCTTGTCGGTCTCGGATTCTTGATCATGGACTCCAACATCTGCGTTGCCGTAATGACCTGCTTTCCCACCTGATAAACTTTCTTAATGATCATCTTCTGAATCACGGGCACTTCTTCATAAGGTATCTCAACACCCATATCGCCCCTCGCGATCATGATACCGTCAGAGACTTCGATAATTTCGTCAATATTCTCCACACCCTGTAAATTCTCAATCTTGGAAATGATCTTAATGTCTCCTCCGCCGTTCTTATCGAGCAGCCTTCTTAACTGTAAGATATCATCTTTGCACTGTACAAAAGAAGCTGCTATAAAATCCACATCCTGCTCGATTCCAAAAAGAATGTCCTCTCTGTCTTTATCACTTAAATACGGCATGGAGAGATTTACGTCCGGCACGTTGATTCCCTTGTTATTGGAAACAACGCCGCCATTGATGACACGGCATATGATATTCGTTTTCTCTACTTTCTCGACTTTCATTTCGATCAGGCCATCATCGATCAGAACTTTCATGCCCACTTCAAGGTCTTCATAAAGCCGCCCGTAAGTAACGGAAACTTTCTCTTCCGTTCCCTCTATTTCTTCGGATGTCAGCGTAAAAAGCTGCCCTTCCTGCAAACTTACCTTTCCATTCTTGAACTGTCTTACCCGCACTTCGGGGCCTTTGGTATCCAGCAGGATAGCGACCGGCTTTTTGACCTCCTTACGAAGTTTCTTCACCGTATCCATCCTTTTTTTATGTTCCTCGTATACGCCATGAGAAAAATTGCATCTCGCAACGTTCATACCCGCCAGCATTAACTGCCGCAGCACTTCCTCATTATCCGTTGACGGTCCCAGTGTACATACGATTTTGGTTTTTCTCAATTTTTTACCCTCCTGTGATTTTCCTCAATGATTTTATATATTTTTCCATTTCTATTATGATTCTATACTTTTATTATTGTATCATGAATTAAACAAGGTTCAATCTTCATTCTTCTTTATCACGTTTTAACCATTATAATACTTTTTTATCCATTTTAAATCCTTTTACTGATTTTATCTATATCAATGACGAACAAATTTTTTTCACGCCAAAACCCCCGGCGGTGGAAGCGCCAGGGGCTTTGTTATATATACTAAGGGATTAAGTGGATAACTGTTTTATTCTACATCCTGTAGAGCGGCGAAATCCTCTTCACCGGTGCGCACTTTTACGACCTTCATGACATTGTAAACGAAAATCTTTCCGTCTCCGATATGTCCTGTATAAAGCGCTTTCTTCGCTGCCGCAATGACCGTATCGACCGGAATCTTGCTGACAATGACCTCAACTTTCACTTTCGGAAGTAAAGTCGCATCGATTTCAACGCCGCGGTATACATCGCCGGCGCCTTTCTGGACACCGCATCCCATGACCTGTGTTACCGTCATGCCGGTTACACCCAGATCATTCATCGCCTTCTTCAAATGGTCGTATCTGGACAGTTTTGCGATTACGACAACTTTATACATACCCGCTCCGGCCGCCGGATATTCCGCAATGACCGGAACTGCCGCATCTTTCTGTACACTGGAAGCTTCTTCATAATCATCTGTGCCAAGACTTGTATTTTCATTAACATCCATCGTCATCGTATTGGAAATATCCATAATGCTGAATCCCGAATATGCGGAAGCCAGACCGTGCTCGCAGGAATCCAGACCCACAATTTCCTCTTCTTCGGTAACACGGAGCCCTAAAACTGCTTTGATGATAATAAATGTAATCGTAATCGTAACTGCGGTCCATGCCGCTACTGCTGCAAATCCGATCACCTGCAGACCGAGCTGATCCACCCCGCCGCCATAGAACAATCCCACGACACTGTCATTTCCGGGCGCGGATGTCGTTGCGAAAAGACCGACTGTGATCGTTCCCCAGATACCGTTCAGACAGTGTACCGCTACTGCGCCTACCGGATCGTCGATATGCAGCTTATAATCCAGGAACCAGACACCGAATACTACTAACAGGCCGGAAACCGCACCGATAATCAACGCGCCTGTTACATCCGTCACGTCACAGGGGGCCGTAATTGCAACCAGACCCGCCAAAGACGCATTCAGACACATGGAAACATCCGGCTTTCCATATTTTATCCAGGTAAAGATCATACAAACGACCGTCGCAATTGCCGGCGCTACCGTAGTCGTTACAAAAACGGAGCCAAGCTGTTCTACGCTCGTACATGCCGCGCCATTAAATCCGTACCAGCCGAGCCACAGAATAAATACGCCAAGGCATCCAAGCGGAAGGTTATGTCCGGGAAAAGCATTGACCTTTGTTGTTCCGTCTTTATCCTTCGTAAACTTACCGATACGGGGACCCAATATTTTAGCGCCAATCAGTGCGGAAATGCCGCCCACCATATGTATCGCACAAGAACCCGCAAAATCATGAAATCCCATCTGTGCCAGCCAGCCGCCGCCCCAAATCCAGTGCGCTTCAATCGGATAGATCAAAGCAGAGATCACTGCCGAATAGACACAATAGGATAAGAACTTCGTCCGCTCTGCCATCGCACCAGAAACAATCGTCGCGGTCGTTGCACAGAAGACAAGATTGAATACGAAATTCGACCAGTCAAAATCCGCATAACCTGTGAAAATATCGAATCCGGGTTTTCCGATCAGTCCTGCCGCGTCCTCACCAAGTAACAGACCGAAACCGATCAGAATAAAAACTACCGTACCAATGCAGAAATCCATCAGATTCTTCATCAGGATGTTTCCTGCATTTTTGGCTCTGGTAAAGCCGGTCTCCACCATCGCAAAACCTGCCTGCATCCAGAACACCAGCGCCGCGCCGACCAAAAACCAGACGCCGAACACTTCACCGTTCACAACACTCAAAATTTCTTCACTCATCGTTACTCCTCCTCACATAAAAAAATGTGGATACAATATACGCCTCTTTTCAAAGCGCCTTTGCTCCACATCTTTTTACACATATTCTGTTAAGAAAAAAGTGCCATGAATTTCTTCACAGCACCTTTGCTCTTATGAAAAGGATTTTAGCACCAGGGATTTCGGATGTCAATATACTTTCTAAAATTTTTCTAAATTCTCTAAATTTTTAATTATTTATAAAAACATTTTGTTCATAATGCAGAATCATCCGCATATACTCCACTCTATCCACCTCAACCGTCTCCTGATACACAAATCCCAGCTTTTCACACAATGCCTGGGATTTTTCATTGCCCTTCATGATCAGTGCCTGAAAATCGGTAAATCCAAGTTCTTCTTTTCCATAAGCAAGAATCGCCTGGCAGACTTCACAGGCATAGCCCTGCCGCTGCCAGGGTACGCCGATCACGAAGCCGAGTTCCGGTATATCATATCCTTCCCGCCAGCTGATGCCCGCCCTGCCAATTACTTTTCCGTCGGTCTTCTCCAGAACCGTCCACATACCATATCCGTAGAAACGGTAGATATTTTTGATATAATCCTGAATATAAGCTGTTTCCGCCTCCTTATCCGCATAGAGACCTTCCATATATTCCGTAATGGATGGCTCCTGATAGATTTCATAAAAACTTTCGACATCGCCAATAGTAGTTTCTCTTATGACACATCTATTTGTTGTTAAAATTGTCCATGGCTGACCAGTCAGCCGCAAATAGGCCAGTTCCAGCGATTCCAGTTCAATTTCCGCAATCCGCTCTATGGCATACTCCGCCAGCATAAAATTTTCTTCCCGATTCTCTTCATGCAGATAAATAATAACCGGCAGCTTATTCTCCCACAGACGTTTCTGCCACAGCGCATTATCCGTAATATACAGCGTTTCCGCGGAACCGTTCTCATTCGCCCAAGCTGTACTTCCTGCATTCAGGATAACACTCTCATCGCTTTCCGCGTTTATCACGAACGCTTCCACATGCTTCTCTTCCAGTTCCCGCAGAAGTGCCGTCATATCCTTAATAATCTCTTCTTTTCCCCAAATAAATACGACCCTTTTTAACATCTCTTATGAATATCCCTCTTTACCTTCTTTCGATTATCCTCTATTATTATATTAAAAAATCAGAAAGGAATCAAAAAATATGGCACAAAATCCAATTGTTACTTTTACCATGAAGGGCGGAGACGTGATCAGGGCCGAATTATATCCCGAAATCGCACCGATATCCGTCAACAACTTTATCAGTCTGATTCAGAAAAATTTCTACGACGGATTGATTTTTCACAGAGTTATCAAAGGATTTATGATACAAGGCGGAGACCCGGAGGGAACCGGCATGGGCGGCCCGGGCTATTCTATCCGCGGCGAGTTTTCGCAGAACGGTTTCCCCAATGATCTGAAGCATACCGAAGGCGTTCTTTCCATGGCAAGAAGCATGCATCCCGATTCAGCCGGCAGTCAGTTCTTCCTCATGCACAAGACAAGTCCCCATCTGGACGGCGCTTATGCGGCATTTGGAAAAGTAACCGAAGGTATGGATGTGGTGAACAAAATTGCTGAAACGGCTACCGATTATAACGACAGACCGCTGGAAGATCAGGTGATGGAGACTGTTACCGTTGAAACTTTTGGCGTGGAATATCCGGAACCTGAGAAACTTTAATAATTTGCAGACCCATTATCTCCTGAATCACCCTGGTGGCAAATGGAATGAGGGATGATAATGGGTTCTCTGTTTTCTTCCTGTGCTTTTATTGGGTTTAATCGCAATAGGTCGTCACAGAAAATTCTTAAATGCTGGCTTCCTAATCTCCTATATCCGTATGTCCCTGCTCAAATTCCCACTGAAGTCCATACTTATCAATAAAGTAAAAATATTTTGTATTTCCTAAAATATCTGCGGCTTTCTGCTTTGCTCCAGCATCACTTTCCTTCGTCTGATCAAAGTAATAAAAATCTGAAGGCTCTGTTTTGCTAATCTGATACACCTTGTAATCCTCCGTTGTATTAATCAGCGTCACGTCAGGCTGCGCTTTAATATATTCAAACGCTCCTTCAATATTAGCTATCTTCAGTGCAACATGTCTGGCACCGCTGATATCATTCGCTTTGAAAAAGACCGGCTCTTTTCGTCCCTCGGGATAATGGTAGCACATTAGCTCAATCGTAAGCTTTGTTCCCGGCACATCCATGAACCCAATGGAAACGTCTCCCGCCTCTGCCTCCTTGATAAACCCTCCCGCCTGAAAAAAACCTTTGTTTTTCCAATGGGGAATATACTGATTCGGAACTGCGCCTAAAATCCTCTCATAATACTTGAACGCCTCCTCCACATCATCCACAAAAATACATACATGCGATAATCCTGTAAAAATCGGTTTTTCCATCTCTCAACGCTCCTTGTCTTTTATTTCATTATTTCATAATCCTTCATTATTTTTCAACAGCGTAGGAACCATACGCACTTTTCGAGGCGCACTTTGCACTAAATTATTCACTTCCCCCGCAATAATAACTGAAATACTGTTCTCTTAAACCTTTATAAGTGCCCCTTGGCAGATAAATCTTCATTCCGTTATCCATACAGATTTCTTTTGCGTTCAGACTGCCAATATATCCCAGATTGACGATAAAGGCAACCCCAAGTCTTACAAACTCCGGATATTGTGAGAGCTGCCCGTATATCTCTGTCATCGTCATCCTCAGAATACACTGCGTGCCATCCGCGAGATACAGGCATTGCATCTTTCCCTGCGCTTCGCAGTATACAATATCATCTAGCGATACCCTGACGAATCTTCCATCAATCCGCAGCAGAATATATCTTCTCCGTTCTTCTTCCCTATCTTGAAACAGACGGTCAAGTACCGAAAACAATTTACTTTCCGCTACCGGCTTTACCATATATTGCAGTGCATCCACATCGAAAGCCTCCAATGCGTACTCTTTGGAAGTTGTAAGAAATATAATTTTCCCTTTGAAATCCATATGACGAAGTTCTCTCACCGCTTCAATGCCCAAAGGACAGGAATTTCTTTCTCCGTCCTGCATATAAATATCCATAAATATCAAATCCGGCATATAATTTTCCTCTCTGACCAGATAGAGCAGTTCATCTGCATTGTCGAAACACCGAATCATAAACGCCGGACCGGAATAATTTTTCTCATATTCGTTCAATAGTTTTTCTGTTTTCTCTAACTCCGCTGGCTCGTCATCACAGAGTGCTATCAGATACATTGTTTTTCTCCCTTCTGTCCGGCTGCAGGTCTGACGGAATGTTCATGATCAGCCTGATGACAAACACTCCGTTATCATTTTTAAAATCGTATTCCCCGTCATACTTTTCTACTGTTTTGATAATGCTTGAGACTCCAATACCACCCGTAAATTCCGCTTTCGGCTGTCCGTTCTTTAATTCGGTCTCCATTCTGCAGGTATTGCTGCAAAAGATGATCAGTTTATTTCTTCGTTTTCTGATCATAAAATAAATAGAACATTCCCTCTCATTAGAATGCTTCTTCACTTCCATGCACGCATAAATCGCATTTTCATAAGCATTTGCAATGATTGCTACCAGATCGATATTTGGTATCGCCAGATTTCTACCGATTTCAATATCAAGCTTGACCTTGATCTGCGCATTCCTCGCCTTTCTGGTATACGCCGAAAGAACATTATTGACGGCGGTGTTGGCACATATCATCTCCACCATGCCCCGTTCCGTTTCCTTATCGTACTCCCTGAGGTATTGCAGCAGCTCCTCCTTTTGCCCACGGCGTGCGTACTCTGCTATGACCGCATTATGATGTCTTATATCATGACGGAGCCGCCTTCCCGATTCCACAGACTCTTCCAGAATCTCCATCTGACGCTCTAAAAGCCTGTGATTCATCTGTATCAACTGATTTTCTTTCTCATATTCTTTCTCTATGCCGATATGTAAATAGAAACGATACACTAAAAGCTGCAGAGTACCTGTCAGGACAAAATTCACAACAATCTGATAAATGCGGTATGGCGTCGCTTCCTTGATCGTCGGATTTAAGATAAACCCAATTCCAAAGAGAATGCTGATGATCATAACGGCAACGCTGAACTTATCCACCTCCGTCTCCACATAATCACCAAATCCCTTAATGGAATTTTTCAGCTTTTTTTCTATAAAAAAAGTCATCAGCAAAATCAATATGACGCGTGTGATAATGTCTGCCCATATATTCCTGTTAAAAAAAATAATGGCAGTCTCCAATCCGCCAATCAGAAAAACTGCCAGCAGGTAAAATGTCAGCGCCAGCTTATAGATAGACAGATAAATGGAATCCTTGCTCATGATCATGGCAAATACCGCAAAACATATATACATCGCGAATGCCACAATCCTCACGCAGCTTTCCCAGTCTGTCACATACCAGACAGACGCCAAAATAAGTGCAACTGCACTGAATCCGCCATAACAGATGATCGTCTTTTTTCTGCCAAACCGCGATTCACTCATTTCAGAAAACAATAAGATCACGCCTGCAAGGCTTATCGCAAACCGAATAAATGCTATATATACAGGACCTCCTAACATACGAATTATCTCTCCTTTTTGTATGCCATTCCATTCATAGCATTATTCTATAATATTTTTCAATTTAAAAAAGCATCCAACACCAATTGTTACCTGACGTTTATTTTCGCGTTCATTTTTACTATAAAAAATAACTATTTGACAGACACTTTTATGCTATACTAGATTATAAAATCAGAGAATTTTCAATCGCAGGATTTCGTGCCGGGGCTCTTTTCAGTGCTGCACAAACCTGCAGGCGGAGTAAGAATGAGTATGTACAAAATTTTAATGGTGGATGACGACCCAATGATATTAAAAGATAATAAAACCTATTTTGACGCAATGGGATATGATGTCGTCTGTGCAGAAACAGCAGAAGAGGCAGAAAAAATCATTTTATCTAATGCGCTTGACTGTGTCATTCTGGACGTGGACCTGCCCGATATGAACGGCTTCGCTTTGTGTGAAAAAATACGCGCAAAGACAGGTCTTCCTATTGTTTTCCTCTCCGGTTATACCGAAGAAGAAAACCGTATCCGTGGATTATCTATCGGCGGAGATGACTATGTGTGCAAACCTTACAGTCTAAGGGAACTGGAACTTCGGGTACTGGCACGCATCCGTTCCGGCAGAGCCGCCGAACCACCCAAAACGCTCACCTACGGACCGCTCTCCATCTGCCCTGCATCCTGCAGCGTAAGTTATGAGGCATGCTCTGTAGATTTCTCTTCCTATGAATTTGATGTGTTGTATTTTCTTGCAAGGCATCCCAACGAAATTTATACACCGGAGCAGATTTATGATTCTGTCTGGAAAGCTCCGATCAACAAAGGACAGAAATCCCTGCAGGTCATTATGGGGCGCATCCGCAAAAAGCTCTATGATATCTGCCCGGACCACGACTATATACAGACCAAACGCTACAAGGGTTACTTGTTCGTTCCCGACCGGGAGTGAACGCAGAAACCCACTATTCCGGCAAAGACTGACAACAACACAAATCCTGTTGCAGGAACAATATAATTGTTCTTTTGGACGTCAGAACGCAACGGCTGCCCCCTCATCTGTTCTTTCTTTGAGGTACCGGAATTATCAGGGTCAATGTCTTCTTTATTGTCAGCGTCATTTATATTTCCGACATCGTTTTCTGCCTCTAAATAAGATGACTGCCCTGCATTAACAGCTTTTGACTCTGCATAAAACGATTGCTCCTCACGGGCACCTGGAGGCTCTGAATAAAATGCCCCGCCTTCACTGGTATGTGTGGACTCTGAATGAGATGACATGCCCTCATTGGTATTGGCAGACTCTGAATGAGATGACATACCCTCATTGGTATTGGCAGACTCTGAAAAGAATGACTCACCCTCATTTGCATTTGCGGCTTCTGTATTTGATGACTGCCCATCGCCAGCTGCGTCTGAGCCAATATCATCATCTCCATTTTTCGTCGGATTCATATCCGATGGAACCTTTGATTCGGCCTTGTCCAAATTGGTATTACCGTCTGCACCGGGAACCGGCCCTTCGTCTTCCAAAGGCGCATCATCGATGCTTTCCTGTGGCTTATCAGGCGGATTTGTAATGGAAGTTCCGCCGCCCCGGCTGCCGCCTATGTCAGCCACATACTCCAGGTTGTCCGCCGCATAGCAAAGCACATTGGAAAAATAACTGGTTCCGTTATCATTCCACTGCAGACGAATATATATATTCGAATATGTCACCGCATCATACTGTTCAGATTTAACGGCAATAAAAAAGGTATCGCTGGTATCCGTTACGGTTTCTTCTTCGAACAGGAACCACCTTTCCCCATCGAAAGAATACTCTGTCATTACCGTAATCGGCAGATGTTCCTCCGGTTTCGTATACCAGCCCTGAAATGTATACAGGCTGCCGCATACCGACACCCTTACATCCGTAAAAGTCAGCGGATGATCATTATAAGCTACCGTACACAACGCCGGTTCTTTGGACGACGCATATAAAAAGGACCCCCGCACCTGAAAGCGCATCCTTTCCTCCTGCTGCATTTCAGTTCCTTCAAGGCTCCATGAGAGCGGAACCAACTCATTATGACTGACCTGCCCCTGACGATTGACCGTACAACTGATCTGCGATGGGAGTACATCATTTAACATTTGTCCTTTTTCCACAATAATGCAGATATGATTCTCATACATCACGAAGGGCGTATCTGCATAATGAATACTTCCTGTTACGTGGCCGCCGCTGACGACCAGCCCTGCACCTTCTTCCTGCCATAATGCACATTGTCCGCTCTCCACTACAACACCCTGCATGGAAAGCATGCCTTTGTCTGCCACACAAAAGATACCTTTCTCATCAGGTTTTCCTGAAAAGATGAGATGATCATCACTCAAAAGGTCAATCTCCCCGGTTACAGTGATTGTATATTTATCAGTATCAACAAAAACGGGAGGCATATTGATACCACTGGGACAAAAACTGTAATATCCTTCCAATACCACGTTATCCGTCAGCCTTACTGCACCGCCGATGTTCTTATGTAATTCCAGCCATTCCAGCAGTTCTGTTCCGGTGGTCACAAAATCCGGTTCCGAAACAGTCTCTTCAGGCTCTTCCGGTTCCGATATAGTCTCTTCAGATTGTTCCGCTTCCGATGCAGACTCTTCAGACTGTTCCGCTTCCACATCGGTATCAGTTCTCACGTCAGATGTGTCAGGCTGTACATTAGCCATTGCGGCAGCCGAATCGACTTTATACAATAAGAACACACTCAAAAACATCAGTGCAAATAAGAATTTACATTTATTTTTCATACAACGATTCCTTTATTTTTATCGGGAGGATTATCATGAAAGAGACCATACTTACGAAATCTGCATTACAAACAGTTCTGACAATCGCAGGCACAATTATTTTCAGTCTGCTTGGAATGTCGGTAATTATCAATTATGATAATAAATATATAACAAAGGCGGTGCTTGTACAAGACAATCTTTGTGTAATTCCAGAAAAAGGATATTGCGCCCTTATAGACGGCTGGGAACTTTATCCGGATGTTCTGCTCTCTCCGGGCAATTTTTCTTCCGGAACACAGCCTTATTACAACACATGGGCAGGTGAATATCCAAACCTCGCCTTATTCCATGAAGATAAAAATCCATACGGAATCTCTACATGGCGTCTGCATCTGCAAGGCAGCGGCAATATTATGCTTTATCTGCAGGAGCCTCTATGTGCTGCCAGAGTTTATGTAAATGGACTTTGTCTGGGTGAGACCGGCAATGTATCTCCTGAGCACTATACCCCTCTTATTAAAGACACCGCCTATTCCTTTTTGCTTGACGGTGAAGCAGAACTAATCATTCAGACATCCAATTATTCACACTACTATGGCGGTATCTGGTATGCACCCATAATCGGCGATGCGGACAGTGTCAGTCATCTCATCGCATTCCGTATGATCATCTATGGGCTGCTGTTTTTTTCATCACTTACGCTTTCTCTATTTTGTATCATCCTCTGGGCGCACGGAAAAGATGAGCGCAGAACTGTAACATTCTATTTCGGTCTGTTGAGCCTGTCTTTTGCCTTGCGAATATGCTATCCTTTCTTACGACTGTTCGGTATACCGCTCGTACGCACGCTTTATGTAGTAGAGGACGCTGCCGCTATATCCGGAATTTACTTTTCCATACGGATTGCCCTCCTGTTATTTTTACCGGACGGTTTTAAACGCCTGAAAAAAATACTCTGCATTCTTTCTTTCGGAATCTGTGGTATTGTTATCCTTGTCCCTTTATTTATATTTCCTGTCATTCCCAGTCTTGTACTGTGGTATGGGCCGCTTATTTCATGGTATAAAGTGGTGATGGCGTTCTTCCTTCTCAGTCTGACGGTTTATGGCGGTTTTATGGGGCTGCTTCACGCAGGAACCATTCTTATTGCCGCCGTCGCAAACAGCATCTGTCTTTTTTACGGCGTCCTGACAATCGGAGCTTATGAACCGTTTGCCGGCGCTTATCTTGAAGAGTATGGCGCATTTTGCATGGTTATTGCTTTCGCCGTCCTAATGGTGAAGCGCGACAGGGAAATAGTAAAAGAAAACATAAAACTGAATCTTCACCTGCAAGAGGAAGTCGAAGAAAAAACAGAGCATCTTCACAGGCTTCTCATGGAGAGAGGTCAATTAATCGCAGAATTGGGACACGATATGAAATCGCCCCTGACATCCCTCTCAAACATGGCGCAAATTATACGGCTGAATGACATCATGCTGGATGAGGACACTCGTAGAAGAATGTGCCACATAGAAGAACAGTGCAATATCTTATCCGAACGCCTGAAATCCATTCAGGAAATAGCCGCCCAGACAAGCGCTCCTGCCAAAATGGAGCCGATGCTGCTGAATACCTTCCTTTCGAATTTTTATCATAACTGCCGTCCTATCATAGAACTTTATGGACCCAATTTTCTTGAAAATATTACTTTACGCCCATGTCATATTATGGCAAATCAGGAACAGCTTTTTCGCGCATTGGAAAATCTCTTATACAATGCCGCCGACTTTACGCCTCCGGACGGTAAAATAACGCTTGCTCTTACAATGGATGAAGCCTTTGCCTATATCTCTGTTTCAGATACCGGCTGCGGCATCCCGGAAAAAGACCTCCCAAATATTTTTCACCGCTCCTACACCACCCGCAGCGACAAAGGCGGACAGGGATTGGGACTTGCCATTACCCGTGCCATTATTTTAGAGCACGCAGGCCAGATAGATGTAACTTCCAAAGAGGGAGACGGAACAACATTTACAATCCGCCTGCCTGTACTGGTTCCCAGACGTTCATAGTTTATTCATATTTAATTTAAAGAAACTTCACTTGCTTATCATTCTTTAGACATTTCTTCTGCATA
Source organism: uncultured Lachnospiraceae bacterium (assembly GCA_947178125.1). GTDB lineage: Bacteria > Bacillota > Clostridia > Lachnospirales > Lachnospiraceae > UBA3282. The sequence goes on from CAMWXB010000001.1 coordinate 28,184, forward strand.
TACTAATATCATAAGATAACAACAAAGCAGATACGAAGTAGACAGATTAATTAATACTTTTTCATAATAAATGCCAGGTAAAGCTAGTTTACCTGGCATCCTCCCTTTTCCGGGACCGTTTTCTCAATACAGCAGCAGATACAAAATAGTCGCAGTGCCAATTACGACCGCATAGGTACCGATCAGGATTCCTATGTCGATCAGTATCCTCACCGCAATGTTCATCTTCCGGTTCGCAGAAACCGAAGCCGTCGCAATCATGCCCATAGCCCCCATTGCACCGCCTACCGCACCATTTCTGAAATTAATAAAATGCAGTACGATAAAAAGCCAGGCCCACGCAGGCATTTTGAGCGGAACATATTCCTCACCCGTTTCACAATCCCTGTTATCTATGACAAGACATGGCTGGCCCATGCTTCTGATGACCAGAAGCGCATTTCTATATCCAACCGGAATTTCATATTCCGTCTGAAGTGTTCCGGTCTTTTTTCTATACTCCTTCAAATTATATACAGCTCCATTTACGGCTGCCTGTTTATTATTTTTAAGTTCCACATAATATCCAACGCCATCGACTGTGACATTCCATGTTTTTCCCATGACTTTTCCCTCTCATTTTTATCATTACGCTATTTTAGCATATCATCTCTCTGCTGCAATTTCCTATAGAGCAAAAAAGAGCTGCCGCTATGGACAGCTCTTCTATCAAAATGTCTCCGCTTCTATTTCTCAAGCCTTGCCAACAGAACCGAACAGTTCCATTTTCTCTTTTACTTTTGCTTTGATTGCTTCAGTTCCCGGAGCAAGAAGCTTACGAGGGTCAAATCCCTTACCTTCCTGATCCTTGCCTGCTTCAATATATTTACGGGTAGCTTCTGCAAATACGAGCTGGCACTCCGTATTAACATTGATCTTTGCAACACCGAGAGAAATTGCTTTCTTGATCATATCATCCGGAATACCTGTACCGCCGTGAAGAACTAACGGAAGTGTTCCTGTCTTCTCCTGAACGGAAGCGAGTACATCAAACTGTAATCCCTGCCAGTTCTCAGGATATTTTCCATGGATATTACCGATGCCTGCTGCCAGGAAGTCTACACCGAGATCAGCAATCTGCTTGCACTCTGCAGGATCTGCGCATTCACCCATACCTACAACGCCATCTTCTTCGCCGCCGATGGAACCAACTTCTGCTTCGATGGAAATTCCCTTAGCATGAGCAGCCGCAACCAGTTCTTTTGTCTTCTCGATATTCTCTTCGATAGAATATTTGGAACCGTCGAACATAACGGAAGGGAAACCGGCTTCCATACATTTATAGCAGTGATCATAGGAACCGTGATCCAAATGCACTGCTACCGGAACGGTAATATTCTGGTCTTTGATCAGGCCGTTCACCATACCCATAACGACATCATAGCCGCCCATATACTTGCCCGCACCTTCGGATACACCAAGGATGACCGGAGAATTGCACTCCTGTGCGGTAGCAAGAATTGCTTTGGTCCACTCAAGATTGTTGATATTGAACTGACCTACTGCATAATGGCCAGCTACTGCTTTTTGAAGCATTTCTGTTGCTGAAACTAACATTTTATATTACCTCCATCTTCTATTTTCTCACTCAGGCTGTCCACCCAATGTCTGATGTCATTATACAGCATTCCCCGAAAAAAGAAAACCTTTCCAATAGAATTTTCTGGAAATTATTACCGGAAAATTATTACGGGATTCGGATCTCCAGTGCCCCGTTCTTATTCTCAATAACAGCCTTGTAATGGTCGCCTCCGAACTCTCCGTCCAATGTCCACGCGACCTCCTGATCGGACTCTATCGTTATCCTGGAAGTCTTAAAACTCCGAAAGGCATCCGAATGCACCCTCTTGTCCACGAGCGCCTTTACGATATTATTCATTTCCAGCAGATTCGCCGGCTTTTTAACGAGCGTCACTTCAAACAATCCATCGTTCAATTCTACATTTTTCCCGGTAATTCCCTTAAAGCCACCAACAGAGTTGGAATTTGTGATCATCCCATAAATATATTCGCCCTCCAGACAGACATCGTCATAGCTAATCTTCATCCAATACGATTTGATAGAAGAAAGCCGCTTTACACCCTCCAACAGATAAGCCGTGTGCCCCAGCATATTTTTGATATCCTGCCTCGTTTCATAGGATACATCGGTAAAAAGACCAAAGGCCGCTACATAAATGAAGGTATCATCATTAAAAGCACCAATATCACAGGCAAAATTCTGACCATTGACCACCGCATCGGCTGCCTTGACCATGCTTCTTGGAATACCCAGGCTGTTCGCAAAGTCATTTGTGCTTCCTGCAGGCACATAACCGATCGGCAGCTTTTTCTCACACTGCATCATTCCTGTGACCACCTCGTCCAGCGTGCCGTCTCCTCCGCTGCACACAATGATATCATAACCGTCCCTGTGCTGTTTCACTGCCCTGACCGCGTCTCCCGGCCCCTGCGTCGGATAGGCGGTCACTTCATATCCTGCCTTCACAAAAATATCAATGATATCGAGCAGATTACTCTTAATCTGCGCCTTGCCTGCTTTCGGATTATAAATGAAAAGCATATTTTTGCCCATGTTCACTCCCATCTGTCTGCTTCAACAGACACTCAAATCAATAGTTGAAAATGCTTTTCTTTCAACCTAATTACCATGCCTTTCTCTCAACCTGCGATATTTGAGCCGCAGGCACAAATTCGCGGTTGAAAAATCTCTGATTTTTCAACCTATTCTCCTCCTGATTGCAGCAACTCCCGCCGAATGAAAAAAAGACTCCCACAACCGGGAATCTCTTTTATATTCTGCCTTACTGACTGCCGCCTAAAAATTTTTCAATTCCCGCAACTGCTGCCTCTTCATCACTGCCATCCGCAATAACGGTCACAGCCTCGTCACGGTTGAGCCCGAGGCCCATCATGCCCATAATGCTTTTCGCATTTACTTTCTTGTTAGCCGACTCGATGTACACGCTGCTGTCATACTGGCTCGCCACCTGTACGAGCATTGCAACGGGTCTTGCCTCCAAGCCGCCCTCCAATTTAATTTGGACAGATTTTTGAATCATAACTTCTCCTCCTTTTATCACCTCATATGTTCGGCAATCTCACTTAACTTTCGCAGCCGGTGGTTCACACCGGATTTTCCGACGGCCGGTTCCAGATATTCTCCCAGTTCTTTCAGAGGCGCATCCGGATGTTCCAGACGGATTTCGGCCATCTGCCGCAGGTTGTCCGGCAGATTTTCAAATCCATACTGCTTCTGAATCAACAAAATATCTTCTATCTGTTTGGACGCCGCATTTACGGTCTTTGTGATATTCGCCGCCTCACAATTGACACGCCTGTTAATAGAATTACGCATTTCCTTAACAATACGGAGATTCTCCAGATTCATTAATGATACATGTGCTCCGATTACATTGAGCAGGTCTACAATGCCGGAACCCTCTTTTAAGTACACAACATAATACTTTTTGCGCTTGATGATCTTCGCTTCTATCTGAAATTCCTGAATCATATCTTTCAGTTGTCCGGCCTGTTCCGGTGTTCCGCAGACAAATTCCAGATGATAGCTCTTCTCCGGGTCGCTCATGGAGCCTGCGCATAGAAACGCGCCTCTCAGGTAGGCTCTCGCGCAGCAGCTGTTCTTAACTAAAAGCGCGTTGACCGGAGTGTCCAGCGGGACAATATGATGCGCATCATCATACAAATGCAGCGCCTGAAGAACTTTCTCTTCATCCGCTTCCCGCATAACATTAATTATATTATATGTTTTTTGCAATAATGTAAAGCATTTTCTGGCAATCGCATCATTTTCCATTTCCAGATTCAAGTGACAACCATCCTCTGTCAGCCGCCCGCCAAAGTGAAAAAGTGCCGCCAGTTCCGCTAACTGACAGTGTCTCGCCGGACTGATATATGCCGCCAGTTCTTCTTTTACCGTGCTGGAAAAAGACATTGCCATCACCTCTATTTTTCACCGCAGTCCCTGTGATACAGTTTCAGTCCGTAGTTTCCACGGTCTTTCATATGCCCATATAATTCATTGGCAAGCGTAACGCTCCGATGTCTGCCTCCCGTACAGCCAATGCCGATTACCAGCTGGTATTTTCCCTCTCTGATATAATTGGGAATCAGAAAATCCAGCATATCCGTCAGCTTGTCCAGAAATTCCGATGCTTCCGGAAAAGACATGACATAATCCTGCACTTCTTTGTCGTTACCGGTCTTCTGTTTCAGTTCATCTATATAAAACGGATTTGGCAGGAATCTGACATCAAATACCAGATCCGCATCCGCCGGTATCCCATTCTTGAACCCAAATGAAAGAATCGTTACCATCAGGGAATTATATTCCTCATTCAGCACAAAAATACGGTCCAGTTCTTCTTTCAGTTCCCTTGTCAGCAGATTGGAAGTGTCAATGACATAATCCGCCTTTTTCTTAATGCTTTCGAGAACTTTTCGCTCCTTTTCAACCCCTTCCGCAATCCTTCCTTCCGGTGAGAGCGGGTGCATCCTTCTCGTTTCTTTGTATCGTTTGATCAGCGTGGTATCATTGGCGTCCATGAACAGGATTTCAAACAGATAACCGTTCTCCCGCAGCTGGTCCAATACCTTCTGCGCATCATTAAAAGGCTGGTCAGCACGCACATCAAGTCCCAGCGCTACCTTGCTGATCTCACCGCCCGGCCTGATGATCAGCTCCACAAATTTTTCAATCAAAGGCACTGGAAGATTGTCTACGCAATAAAAGCCTACATCCTCCAACATTTTGAGCGCCGTTCTTTTACCGCCGCCGCTCATACCGGTCACAACTACAAATCGCATGTCTTCTACATCTCTTTCTTATGCTGTCGTACTTTAAAACTCTCCCAGAAAAATAACTTCTGGCTCCAGATTTACATGAAAACGTTCTTTGACTCTCTCCTGTACTTCCTCGATAACTTCCTTCACATCCGCAGCACTCGCATTGCCGATATTGACTACAAAGCCGCAGTGCTTATCCGAGACCTGTGCATCGCCGATGCGGTATCCCCGCATTCCGGCATCCATGATCAGCTTTCCTGCAAAATATCCCTCCGGACGCTTAAACGTACTCCCCGCACTCGGATAATTTAAAGGCTGCTTACTCTGCCGTTTGGCCATCAGTTCGTCCATCTTCGCCTGAATCTCATCCTTCCGGCCCGCCTGCATCCGCAGCACCACTTCCAATACAATAAAAGGTCTGTTCTTAATAATGCTGGTGCGATAACCAAATTCCATTGTATCGTTATCCAGTACCAGGATCCTGCCTTCCTGATCCATCACTTTGACCGACTCCGTAATCTGCTTCATCTCGCCATCATATGCGCCCGCATTCATGACCACTCCCCCGCCGATGCTTCCGGGAATCCCTGCAGCGAACTCCATACCGGAAAGTTCTGCATCTCTCGCAACAGCAGCAGTCTTGGATAAAAGAGCCCCCGCCTGCACATAAATATGGTCTCCCTCTACCGTGATGCGGTTCATTCCCTCGCCAAGCTTAATGACAATGCCCCGGTAGCCCTTATCGCCGACCAGCAGATTGCTTCCGTTTCCGAGAATAAAATAATCCTGCTCTATCTGGTTCAGATAGGGAACGAGTTTCAATAACTCTTCTTCCCGCTCTATCAGGACCATACATTCCGCTGCACCACCCACTCTGAAAGTCGTATGCCTGCTCATGGGTTCGTCAAAAAGCATCCTCTCTTTTGGAATGATATTTTCAATATAACCATACATACCTGTATTCAAACTCAATTTTCGCACCGTCTCATTTCTTAAATATATGATGTCTGTTTCATTATATGCCGTTTTTTCAATCTAATACCATTTTCGCAGCACCATATATTCCTGCGTCATTTCCCAGTGTTGCCAGTGCAAAAACCGTATCCTTACATCCCTGGAATACTGTTTTTTCAAAAGGCGGCTTAATGTAATCGAACAGTACCTCCCCTGCCTTTGAAACGCCTCCGCCGATCACAAAGATTTCCGGATTGATAATGCCCGCAATAACGCCAAGTCCTTTACCCAAATATTCACCGAATTTCCGGGCAACTTCGATTGCCAGTTCATCCCCCGCCTTTACCGCATCAAAAACCGTTTTGGCAGAAACTTCACCATTTCTTAAAACACTGTCCCTATCGCTTGCCTGCAGGGCTCTGTTCGCCAGCCTTGTAATACCTGTCGCGGAAGCATATTCTTCCAGACAGCCGAAATTACCACAACCGCAGCTTTCCGTTTCATGGTCCTCCACATGGATATGTCCGATTTCTCCGCCTGCTCCGGTCGAACCGGTCATGATTTCTCCATTGATGATAATGCCGCCGCCGACACCGGTTCCCAAAGTAACAGCGACCAGATTTTGATATCCCTGTCCGCCGCCTTTCCACATTTCTCCGAGCGCGGCTACGTTGGCATCATTACCGCCTTCTACACGCATTCCATGAAGCAGTCCGGTCAGTTCCTTCTTCAAATCGAATTGTCCCCATCCAAGGTTAACAGCCTTGTGCACGATACCGTTTCCGTCCACCGGCCCCGGCACGCCTACTCCTACACCCGCCACCTCTTCTGCTGCAATTTTTTTCTCTTCCATCTTCGCCTGAATACTCTCCGCAATATCGGGCAAAATCTTCTTCCCGCCATCCTCTGTCCTGGTCGGTATTTCCCATTTATCAATTACATTGCCGTCCGCATCGAACAGTCCCATTTTCACCGTAGTACCGCCTACATCCACACCAAACACATAATTCGTCATCATTCCGCTTTCCTTTCTCTCACTATTCTTACATACTCCTATATCATATCCATCATAACCCCCGGGAGAATGCCGCTTTTTAGGCATTTTCCAGCGTGAGAAAGACTTGCTTCACAAGTCGTAGAACTTCTTAGCGAAACAGTCTTTGCTGTGAGCCTTAGAACTTCTCTTCACACTAATAATCATGCCTTTCCCACAACCTGCGATATTTGCGCCGCAGGCACAAATTCGCGATTGAAAAATCTCTGATTTTTCAATCTAGTCTTCTTCCCGTTTCTGCGCAAGAGATTTCTGTACGCGCTGGTACAGTTCCTGTGCCGCATTATAGCCCATCTTTTTCTGACGGTGATTGACTGCCGCAGATTCACAGATGATCGCCAGGTTACGGCCCGGTCTGATCGGAATATTATGACAGACTACTTTATTGCCAAGATATTCTATATACTCTTCTTCCATTCCAAGACGGTCATATTCTCTATCTTTATCCCAATCTTCAAGATGAATCACAAGGTCAATATTCTGCGTATCTCTGACACAGGATGCTCCGAAAAGCGCCTTGACATCGACAATACCGATACCGCGCAGTTCGATAAAATGCTTCGTAATATTCGGTGCAGTACCGATCAGCGTATCGGCGCTGACTCTTCTTATTTCCACCACATCATCCGTCACAAGACGATGCCCCCTTTTGATCAGTTCAAGCGCCGCCTCCGATTTACCGATACCGCTTTCACCGGTGATCAATACGCCTTCACCGTAAACATCTACCAATACGCCGTGGATGGAGATACAGGGTGCAAGCTGTACATTCAGCCATCTGATGATTTCGGCCATACATGCGGAAGTAGCTTTATTGCTCATCAGAAGCGGTACGCCATATTTAATGGCAGTCTCCCGGAACAGTTCATTCGGATGCAGCTCTCTACAGAAAACAATGCCGGGAATCGGATTATTCAGCAATTTCTCATATACTTCTATCTGCTTTTCTTCCTCCAGACCATTCATATAGGAATATTCCACAAATCCGACCACCTGTAAACGCGTTGCCTCGAAATGTTCAAAATATCCCGCAAGCTGCAATGCCGGACGGTTAATATCCGGCTGCGTTATTTTAATCTTGGAAATATCGATTTCCGGTGTCAAATTCTCCCATTTCCATTTCTCAATTACCTTCGTCAGACTGATACTTGCCATAACCCCTCTCCTTTATCCACACGTTTCTATCAATCATCTACTATATCTGCAAGAATTACTTTGTAATTCTCGCGACGCAAGCCTGACGGCTTGCGTGACGCTGGTTGCTAAACCTGCGTCTATTGTACCATACCAACGCCCTAATGGCAATCAATCCACTGCCTTGTGAAAAAAATCATAAATCTGTTCAGCGATATGTTCCGGTATTTCAGGGACTTCGCATAACCGCGCCGTTTCGGCATTTTTAATCTCCTCGATGGATTTAAAGTGCCGCATCAGCGCTTTTCTGCGCGTCGGACCGACACCCGGTATATCATCCAGGACGGATTTGACCTGCGCTTTGGATCGCAGCGAACGATGATATTCAATCGCAAAACGATGTGCCTCATCCTGGATTCTCGTGATCAGCTTAAACCCTTCCGAATGCGTATCGATGGGAATTTCTACATTCTGGTAATATAGTCCCCTTGTCCTGTGGTTATCGTCCTTGACCATCCCGCATACCGGGATATCGATATGCAGTTCCTCCAATACCTGCAGCGCGATATTTACCTGCCCTTTTCCACCGTCCATCAAAAGCAGGTCAGGAAATTTTGTAAAACTGCCAAATTCCTTGTCTATTTCTTTTCTGTCGAGTTCCGCCCGCTCTTCCATGCCGTGCACAAACCGTCTTGTAAGCACCTCTTTCATGCAGGCATAGTCGTCCGGCCCGGATACTGACTGTATTTTAAATTTCCGGTAATCGCTCCGCTTTGGCTTTCCTTTTTCATAGACCACCATAGAGCCAACATTCACAAAACCACTGATATTAGAGATATCGAAAGCCTCCATGCGATGAATGCTTTCCAGTTCAAGCAGCGCGGCGATTTCGCGGACCGCGCCGATAGTGCGCCCTTCCTCTCTTTTAATGCGTTCCTTATCCTGGCTCAGTACAAGCTGTGCATTCTGCGCCGCAAGTTCCACCAGTTTCTCTTTATAACCTTTTCTTGGAACACGCAGATAAACTCTGCTTCCTTTCCGCGTTCCGAGCCATTTCTCCAGAATCTCAATATCTTCTATCTGTTCCTGGAGCATCAGTTCTTTTGGTATATAAGGTGTTCCCGCATAGAACTGTTTCACAAAATCGAGTAAGATCTGCGCATTGTCGTAACCCGCCACATGCGTCATATAAAAATGCTCCCGCCCAATCAGTTTTCCGTCACGCACAAAAAAGACCTGTACCACCGCATCACTTTCATCTTTAGCGAGCGCAATGATATCCTTATCTTCACCGTCGCTGTCCGTTATCTTCTGCTTCTGTGCAACGCTCTTGACACTGTTGTACAAATCCCGATAGCGGATAGCATCTTCAAAGGCAAGCTGCTCAGAGGCGTTCTGCATCTTCTGCTCCAAATCCTTCAGAATCGGCTTATAATTCCCGTTCAAAAAATCCAAAGCCTGTTCGACGCGCTCCCTGTATTCTTCCTTCCCGATATATTCCTGACAGGGCGCGAGACACTGTTTGATATGATAGTTCAGACAGGGCCGTTCCAGCCCGATGTCTCTCGGAAGTTTCCGATTACATGTCCGAAGCTGATACAGTTTATTCATCAGTTCTATCGTATCTTTGACCGCAGCCGCGCTCGTATACGGGCCAAAATACTTGGAACGGTCTTTCTTCATCTCTCTGGAAAACAAAATACGCGGATATTCTTCACCGACCGTCACTTTAATATAAGGATAGGTCTTATCATCCTTTAACATCGTATTGTATTTCGGGCTGTGCTCTTTGATCAGATTATTCTCCAGCACGAGCGCTTCTAACTCCGAATCCGTTACAATATACTCAAACCGGGCGATCTGTTCCACCATTTTGTCAATCTGCGGGCCGCGTCCGACAATCTTCCGGAAATAAGAGCGCACACGGTTATGCAGATTGACCGCTTTCCCAACATAGATGATCGCGTCATCCGCATCGTGCATAATATAGACTCCCGGACTATTCGGGAGTTTCTTCAGTTCTTCCGCTATATCAAACATATCTTTCTCCACTCCGCGGGTGCGTCTGCCCGCCTCATTACACACGGAAATAAGGCAAAGCCCTTTTTCTGTTTCCAGGCTTTGCCTTTGTTATTACTGCTGCTGTTCATTTTCTGTGCCGCCTGCCGCTGCACCGTTCTGCCTCTCCGCCGCTTCCGGCTGCCAGAACTGCTGTGCCTGCTCTATTGGCGGCTGCTGATACTGCTGCGTCTGTTCTGTCGATGACTGCTTGTACTGCTGCGTCTGTTCTGTCGGCGGCTGCACGATCTGCCCTGTCTTCTCCGCCAACGCCTGTGAAAAGTCTGCTCCCGGCATGGGATTCGGATTCAGGCTGGAATGAGAGAAAAGTCCCACATTCGTGCCATCCGCCCGCGCGCTCTCCTGATAATAGCCCGATGGAATCCCCTGATTCCCCGGGGCGCTCCAGCCTGTTTGCCCGTTTGGGTTTACCGGTGCCGTCCAGCCTGCGGAGCCATTCTGGTTCGCCGGTGCATTCTGTCCTGTCGGGCCGTTCGGGTTCGCCGATGCATTCTGTCCTGTCGAGCCGTTCGGGTTCGCCGGTGCATTCTGTCCTGTCGGGCTGTTCGGGTTCACTGGTGCATTCTGCCCTGTCGAGCCGTCTGGGTCTACGGGCATATTGGGATTCGCCGGCGTATTTTGTGTTTCCGCCTTCTTCGCCGCTTCTTTTTTGTTCTTTTCTTCTTCCTCCGGCTCGGGTTCCGGTATTCCCTTTTCCTTCCGGTAAATCTTCATAAATTCTTTACCGGTGATCGTCTCTTTTTCAATCAGGTAATCAGCCAGCTTATCCATAATCTCACGGTTGGCCTTCAAAAGCTTCTTCGCCTGTTTATAACTGTCATGCAGCATCTTCATGACTTCCGAATCAATATCCGCCGCCGTCACATCCGAACAGGTGAGCGATGCGCCGCCGTCAAGATACTGGCTCTCTACGGTCGCAAGGCCCATCAGGCCGAATTTCTTGCTCATACCAAATCTTGTTACCATGTTGCGGGCAAGATTCGTCGCCTGCTCAATATCATTCGCCGCTCCCGTCGTCACCGTATCGAATACGATTTCTTCCGCCGCACGGCCTCCGAGAAGTCCTACCAGTCTGTCACGCAGCTCCGCCTCGGTATCCAGATACTTCTCTTCCTCCGGGACATGCATAACATAACCGAGCGCCCCCATCGTCCTGGGTACGATCGTAATCTTCTGTACCGGCTCCGAATTTTTCTGCAGCGCGCTGACAAGCGCATGGCCGACCTCATGATAAGAAACAATCTTACGTTCCTCTTTGCTCATGATCCGGTCTTTCTTTTCTTTTCCTACCAACACCTGTTCTACCGCGTCGAACAAATCTTTTTGGCTGACAAATTCTCTTCCCATTTTGACCGCATTGATAGCGGCCTCGTTGATCATATTGGCAAGATCGGAACCGACTGCACCGGATGTCGCGAGCGCGATTTCATCCAAATCGACCGTTTCATCCATGAGAACATCCTTCGCATGGACTTTCAAAATTTCAACACGGCCTTTTAAATCCGGCTTGTCTACAATAATTCTTCTATCAAAACGGCCCGGACGCAGCAATGCCTTATCCAGAATTTCCGGCCGGTTCGTCGCAGCCAGAATAATAATGCCGTTCTTACCGTCGAAACCATCCATTTCGGAAAGCAGCTGGTTCAGCGTCTGCTCCCGCTCTTCATTTCCGCCGCCGTACTTGGAATCACGGCTTCTTCCGATGGCATCAATTTCATCGATGAACACGATACAGGGCGCGTTTTTTTCCGCTTCTTTGAACAGGTCGCGGACACGGGAAGCGCCGACACCGACATATAATTCAATAAAATCCGAACCGGACAATGAGAAAAAGGGAACATGAGCCTCTCCTGCCACCGCTTTTGCCAACAGTGTCTTACCGGTTCCAGGCGGCCCCACCAGCAACGCCCCTTTCGGCAGTCTCGCGCCTATTTTGGAATATTTCCCCGGATTGTGCAGGAAATCCACCACCTCTACAAGAGATTCTTTGGCTTCATCCTCGCCTGCCACATCCTGGAACGTAATCCCCGTTTCCTTCTGCACATAAACTTTGGCATTGCTCTTTCCAACGCCCATCGGGCCGCCCTTTCCCATTTTCCGGAATAAAAGGCTCAGAAGGCCCCACATGAGCAGAATCGGCAGGATATAGTATACCAGCACCGTAATAATGATACTGGAACTGTCTGCAACCTGCTTCTTTGAAACAATATTGTGTTCCAAAAGCCTTGCGGCGAGCGTATCGTCATCTTCCATCTTTCCTGTATAGTAGGTCGTACCGCTCCCGTACAGGTACAGAAACGGATTATTATTTTCAGCCTGCCTGGGCTGGATAGTGATTCGGTCGGAATCCACTACAACGCTTTCAATCTCATTTTTCTCTATCATTTCGATGAACTCGTTATAACTGATTTCCTGATTGGTCGAGCCAGTCATAAATTTCATGAACATGCTGATGCTGAACAAAGTGATCAATGCCGCAATGGCCAGAATGATCAGACTCTGCTTTTTAGGGTCTCCCCCGCTGCCCCCCGGTTCTCCCGGACCGCCTTTGTTATCCTGTCCTCTATTCTGGTTATTGCCGCCGTTATTAAAATTACCGTCGTACTGGTTAAGATTTTGGTCCATGCTATGAGGTGCCCTCACTTTCAACTTTTCATCTATCGAGATATTTTTATCTATCCTTATTATATGGAACACTTTTTTATAAATCAATAAGGGAATTATGAATTTATGAACACAAGTATTAAAGATTTCTAAAGTTTTTTCACAAAATTTACTTTTATGGTAGATTTTTTACATATCTCCATTGTATAATAGACTGAAAGAAATTTGTTTTACAAATTTCTTTCACCCCAAAGAATCGCTTATAGCGATTCTTCGTAGTTTAGACAAATTTTATACAATATCGATCACACAACATAAAAGAAAGAAGACAGATTGAAAAATCCGTAATCTTTCAATCGCGATCTGCGTCGGCAGCGCAGGTATCGCAGGCTAAGAGAAAGGCATAGGTATTCATATGGCTGTTAAATATGTATTCGTAACCGGCGGTGTCGTTTCCGGGTTGGGAAAAGGAATTACCGCCGCTTCTTTAGGCAGATTATTAAAAGCACGCGGTTATAAAGTGACCATGCAGAAATTTGACCCTTATATCAATATCGATCCGGGTACGATGAATCCAATTCAGCACGGTGAAGTCTTTGTTACGGAGGACGGCACGGAAACCGATTTGGATCTCGGACATTACGAACGGTTCATTGATGAAAATCTGGATAAAAATTCCAACGTTACAACGGGTAAAGTATACTGGTCCGTTCTTCAGAAAGAGCGCCGTGGTGATTATGGCGGTGGAACCGTTCAGGTCATCCCGCATATCACCAATGAGATCAAGAGCCGTTTTTACCGGAATTTTACGGATGAGGAGACAAGAATTGCCATCATCGAAGTCGGCGGCACGGTCGGCGATATCGAAAGCCAGCCATTCCTGGAGTCCATCCGTCAGTTCCAGCATGAAATCGGCAAAGAAAACGCAATCCTGATTCATGTCACCCTGATTCCATATCTGAGAGCCTCTCAGGAAATGAAGACCAAGCCGACACAGGCAAGCGTCAAGGAATTACAGGGAATGGGAATCTGGCCCGATATTATTGTATGTCGCAGCGAATATCCGTTAGATCAGGGATTGAAAGATAAGATCGCTCTGTTCTGTAATGTTCCGAACAACCATGTATTACAAAATCTCGACGTAGAATATTTATATGAAGCCCCTCTTGCCATGGAGAAGGAACACTTGGCTCAGGTTGCCTGTGAATGTCTGAATCTGGAATGTCCTGAACCCGACCTGACCGATTGGAAGGCCATGGTAGAATCTTTGAGAACACCTACTGACGAGATCACGATTGCGCTTGTAGGCAAATATACGCAGCTTCACGACGCCTATATCAGCGTTGTAGAAGCCCTGAAACACGGCGGCATTTCCAACCGCTGCATCGTTGACCTGAAATGGGTTGATTCCGAAACCGTTACGGCGGACAATGTCGCAGAACAATTGGGAGATGTCAACGGCATTCTTGTTCCCGGCGGCTTTGGTGACAGAGGCATCGACGGAATGCTCCATGCCATCCGCTATGCACGGGAGAATAAAGTCCCCTATCTGGGGCTCTGCCTCGGCATGCAGTTGTCCATTGTGGAATTTGCGAGAAATGTTGTCGGCTATAACGATGCCCACAGCATCGAATTGAATCCTTCCACAACACATCCTGTTATCGCACTGATGCCTGACCAGAGCGACGTGGAAGATATCGGCGGCACTTTGCGTCTCGGCTCTTATCCATGCGTTTTGGACAAAAATTCGAAAGCATTCCAGTTATACGGGGAAGAGACGATACATGAAAGGCATAGACACCGTTATGAAGTCAATAACGACTACCGCACCGTTTTAACGGAGCACGGCATGAAATTATCCGGTCTTTCACCGGACGGCCGCATCGTTGAAATGTGTGAGCTGCCTGAGCATCCATTCTTCGTTGCGACACAGGCGCACCCGGAACTGAAATCCAGACCGAACAGGCCGCATCCTCTGTTCAGAGGCTTTATTGCCGCCTCTCTGGAACATAAAAAGAACTGAATCAGAATGTGTGCCTCCGTGCACACCAAAAAAACGGACACCGACGCATTTTCAGCCGTCGTGTCCGTTTTTTCCCACACTCTATAATGTATTGTCTACCTTAGCGCCCTTGATGTCTTCTTCCAAAAGTTTCATTTTCTGGAGCATCTCCTTGATCTCCGTCTGCACTTTGGAAGGAAGCGTTGACTGGTTGGTGGAGTAAATCTGTGCATCCTCTATCAGGTCAGCCTGCTCTCTGGCATTCTCACGCTGCTCCTTTTTGATCTCTTCCACTTCCTGATTCTCTTCCTGTCTGATCTCTATTTTTTCCTGAAGCTCTTCTTTCTCTTCTTTCCGCTCTTCGATCTTTTCTTCCTGTTCTTCTTTCTCTTCTGCTTTTTTCTCCGCTTCTTCCTTCTTCTTTTCCAGCTCTTCTTCGATATGTTCCTGCCCTTCTCCTATCATCATACTGAACGCTTCCTTGCTGGCCGCTTCCTTTATCTTCTCCGCTTCCTGCTGTGCATCCAGCATGGCATGATGTTTCAGGTTTTCGATTCTGACCGCGCGGATTGAAGCGTTTTCTCCTATGATTCCGCCTTCTGCTTTATCCAATTCAATCTGATGCACATCAATCGCATCATCAAGCGCTTTCGCCCGCTCCTGATACTCGTTGAGCTGTGCCAGCCGTTCCTGCTCTTCGGCCGTCATAACAACATTCGGGTCTTCCAACGCCTGTTTCTGTTTTTCGAGCAGTGCAGCCCTCTCATCGCTGCCTTCTTCAACGCCGTATTCTTCCATGAGCTGTGCTTTTTTCTCCTTCAGCCCCATGATAGCATCTCTTTCTTCCGATGCAATATTCTGATATTCCTGAATACTGGCCTTACTCTCATCAATGCCCATCTGAATCTTTTTATCACCTATCCAGGCATCGGTAACTACTTTCATTGCACGTGCCTGCGCACGCTGTTTGCGCTTCAAAACGGAATCCATTTTCCCGTTCAGGTCATTCATATTGATGGAGCCGTTCTTCATGCCCTTTTTCTGACTGCTCCCATGTCCTCTCGCTTCTCTGCGGGCCTGTGCGTTTTCATTCTGATGCACCATCAGATTATTTTTGGTTCCTGTCAACTGCATCGCCATTGTATCAACCTCCCTGTTTTCTATTTTTGATAGCAAAATCCTTTTTGCCAGATAAAATTCATTTTATCCTGTAACGCCTGTTTTACTGTATCTGTCTAACGTATATATCGACTGCCGCACTCCAATTCTTTATACGGAAGAAAAAAGATGTTGTGAAACGGTCATTTTATGATATGAACGCGAGTGTCTCCTCCATCGAAATACAGTCGGCATACCTTCCCTTCCATAAGAACTCATTGTAATACCTGTAAGTGACTTCCGCAGACAGATATTGATTGTCAAAAGTAGAATTTGTCCCCTCCGGCACGATCATATGGAAGCCATGCTCAAAACCGCATTTGACCGCAGCATCCATACAATAATCCGTCTGCAGACCGACGACAATGATCTGTCTGGTCTGTTTTTCGGTAAGATACTCCAATAATCCCGTATCTTTGAAAGGACTGTTCACCGTTTTATCAAAAATCTTTTCCCCTTTAGCCGGTTCAAATTCCCCGTATATTTCAAATCCGGCCGTTCCCTTTGTCAATTCCTGGCCGGGGCCGTCGTCGTGCCGGACATATATGACTTCGACATGATTTTCTCTTGCCGCTTTGATCAGTTTTTTTACATTCGATACAAACAGATCGAAGTTGTACAGTGCAGTATTGGTTATTTGTTTCTGCGCATCGATGACTAATAATACCATATGCAATAGTCTCCTTCTTAATCTTCTCACGGGTCGTTCGTGCCGCCGCAAGCGGCATGACAGTTCTCTTACAGCAGCGGCGCAACCGCCTTCATCAAACATCCCAGCAGTTTCAGATACCATTTTTCTTTCCGTATTGTTTCTTTCGTGACCTGTCTGCATTTTGTGAGCGTGGCCTGAAAATCCGCTTCGATTTCCGGAACGCAGTCCGTATCGTACAGATATGCGGCGCATTCAAAATGATGATACAGGCTGCGGTAATCCAGATTGATCGTGCCGACGACCGCTTCTAACGTATCGCTGACACACACCTTTGCATGAACAAATCCAGGCGTGTACTCATAAATCTTCACCCCGGATTCCAGCAACGACGCATAATGCGTCTTAGCCAGTGAATAGGGAACGATTTTGTCCGGAATGCCAGGCAGTATCAACGCCACTTCCACGCCTCTCTCCGCGGCAAATTTAAGCGCCGCTTCTATTTCTCCATCCAGAATCAGATACGGCGTCATGATATGTACATATTCCAGAGCCCTGTTCAAAATATCCATATAGACCCGCTCACCGAGTTTATCATCGTCCAACGGCCGGTCGCCATAAGGGATGACATAGCCTTTTGCCGTTTCTACGGGCATTGCCGGAAAAGAAAGAAAACGCGCATGGTCAATTTCCTTTTCACTGATTCCCCATGTCTGCAAGAACATTAGAGTAAAGCTCCGTACCGCCTCGCCTTTTAACATGACGGCCGTATCTTTCCAATGGCCGAACTTCGATTTCACGTTAATATATTCATCCGACAGATTCACGCCGCCGGTGAATGCCGTATGTCCGTCGATTACCAGAATCTTTCTGTGGTCTCTGTAATTATAATGTGTAGAAATAAAAGGCGTCACAGGAGAAAAGACTTTACACTTTATCCCCAAAGCTTTCAGGCGTTTCGGATAATCGCGGGGCAGCAGGGCAAACTCGCAGGTTCCGTCATACATGACGCGGACTTCCACGCCCTCGGCCGCTTTTCTGGCAAGTATCTCCAGAATTTTCCCCCACATGAGGCCCTCATCCACAATAAAATATTCCATAAAGATAAAGTGTTCCGCCGCTTCCAGCTGTTTTAACATTTCTTCAAACTTCTTTTCTCCCACCGGAAAATAAGTGACGGCCGTTTTTTCATAGACCGGATGACAGCCGCTTCTCTGCATATAATGTGCCAGCGCTGCAGCGCCCCGGCTTTCTTCGGAAAACTTCTGTATGACTTCCGGGGATTGCGGAATGCTCTCTTTCGTATTCTTTATGATCTGGTCAATGCGCATTTTCAGCGCCCTGTGTCCGATCTCGCTCTGCGTATATGCAAACAAAAGTACTCCGAATACGGGCAGAAGCATAATGACGATCAGCCAGGTGATCTTCGCCGTCGGGTCGAGCTTGCTGTTCAGAAGGTAAATCACCATGACAAATGTCAGCAGCACCGTTCCGCTCCAAATATGAGGCAGAAACTCTCCAAACCACTGAAGAATGCTAAACAAGATCAAAACCTGCACCACAAGCATCAGCAGAACCAGCCCAAAACGGCTGAATATGGCATGAATAATACCCTTCTGGCCTCTCTTCAAGAGATTGAGCCCTTTATCTTTATAGTCCGTCGGCACAATCAACATCTCCTTTGTAAAACCTTTTCTTCATTATAAACCGTACAGTGACAGCACGGTCAAGAGAAAAGCTTTCTTATAATTTCCGATAAGGTAAAAATCCCTTCCGCATTCTGCCCCGGAAGGGATTTCTACCGTTTTTATCCTCTGTATTTATTCCAGAGAGTTCAATTTATCAACAAGTTTCTGGATATCCCGCATGGATACGTTGCCGCCAAAGCTGACCGGTCCGCGGAGCGGCATATACTTCATCATCGCCGCATTCATCTCATCGGAAATTGCCTCCGCCGCAGCATCGCCGTCTTCCTCTTTCTTCTCACTGCCAAAAATTCCCTTTTCCATCAGCGGTTTAACGATTTCCCATGCCTTCGGATCCGCCATCACATCGCCCATCGTTGTATCCGTCGTATAGACGAATGGAATTTTTACAGTCGATTCCACAGTGACCGTCTTGCCAAGAACGATATCTCTGGAGGATTTACCGACCAGAATATCAAATTCGCCCGTCTCAACATGCCAGTCGTGAATCCTGACACTATAATAAGCAAATGCCCTTTTATCTAATGTAAAGGTAACGGTCTTTGTCTCTCCCGGCGCCAGTTCCACTTTTGCAAAATCGCGCAGTTCTTTTACCGGACGGATGACCGTGCTTTCCTTATCCGCAACATAGAGCTGTACCACTTCTTTTCCGGCCATACTGCCCGTATTGGTCACATCTACCGTAACGGTCAGCGTATCCGTATCCTTCATACTTTCCTTATCGACCGTCAGATTAGCATATTCGAAAGTCGTATAGGACAACCCATAACCGAACGGGAAAAGAACATCCATCTTTTTCTTATCATAATAGCGGTATCCTACGAAAATGCCTTCCCGGTATTCCACCATATCGCCCTCGCCAAAATAGGAGAGATAGGACGGATTGTCTTCCAGTCTGAGCGGGAACGTCTCGGGAAGCTTCGCGCTCGGATTGACTTTACCGAACAGGATATCGCATACCGCACCGCCTACTGCCTGGCCGCCCAGATAAGCTTCGACAATGCCTTTCACCTGATCTGCCCAGGGCATTTCCACCGGGGAACCGTTATGCAGTACAACAATGGTATTCGGCTGTACCGCCGCTACTTTTTCAATCAATTCATTCTGGCAGTTCGGCATACGCATATGTTGTCTGTCAAAACCTTCAGACTCAAACGCATCAGGAAGACCCGCAAAAATGACTGCTGCCTTTGCCTTCTTAGCCGCTTCTACCGCTTCCTCTAACAGCTTTGTATCCGTCTCGTCCACATCATCACGATAGCCCTGCGCATATACGATATTGGACATTCCCTCTGCCGCGTCCATCGCAGAAGTTATCTTATGGCTATTGATATGGGAACTTCCGCCGCCCTGATATCTCGGCTGCTTCGCATATTTACCGATAAACGCGATATCATCCTTTTCATTCAGCGGAAGGACTCCTTCGTTTTTCAGCAGAACGATTGTCTCCTCAGCTACTTTTCTTGCCATCTCATGGTCTTTATCTTTATCCCAGACAGCATTTTTATCCCGGTTCTCTTCATAGCGGAACACAATATTCAAAATACGCTCTACCGCTGCGTCCACAACGCATTCTTTCAGATTGCCGCTCTGTACCGCACCGACGATGAGTTTGTCATTTGCGCCGAGAGAAGTCGGCATTTCCAAATCGAGGCCTGCCTTTAAGTCTTCCACTCTGTTATTGACAGCGCCCCAGTCACTCATCACATATCCGTCAAATCCCCACTGTTCGCGCAGGGTATCCGTCAGATATTTACGGTTTTCCGCCGCATAGACACCGTTGATTTTATTATAGGAACACATGACAGCCCATGGTTTCTGTTTTCTCACTGCGCCCTCAAAAGCCGCCAGATAAATTTCGTTCAAAGTCCTTTCATCCACGCGGGAATCCCCGGACATTCTTCTTGTTTCCTGATTGTTCGCCAGAAAATGCTTGATGCTTGTACCCACGTTCTTGCTTTGTACGCCTTTGATCAGGGCGCCTGCCATTTCCGACGCAACGAGCGGGTCTTCCGAATAGTACTCAAAATTACGGCCGCACAACGGAGAACGCTTGATGTTCACCGCAGGCCCCAAAATAACGCTGACACCTTCTGCCTGACATTCATTACCGAGAACCTCGCCCATCTGTGTCAGAAGTTCCCTGTTAAAAGAAGCTGCCGTTCCGCATCCTGCCGGAAAACAGACTGCCTTGATGCTGTCATTGACGCCAAGGTGGTCGCCTTCCTGGTCCTGTTTTCTAAGACCGTGCGGTCCGTCTGAGACCATGCTGGCCGGAATCCCCAGTCTTGCCACGGCTTCCGTATGCCAGAAATCCGCGCCGGAACACATAGCCGCCTTTTCCTCCAAAGTCATCTGCGCTACCAGCTTCTTGATTTTTTCTGCTGTCATCCCCATTAACCATTCCTTTCTCTCAACCTGCGACATTTGCTGCCGCAAGGCACAAATTCACCTGTGAAAAATTTATTTTTCACAGTATATACCTCCTTATGATATCCTGCATTCCTACCCTTGCAACATCCCATCCATAACTAGCGTGAGAAAGATTTGCCTTCGGCAAATCGTAGAACTTCTTCACGAAACAGCCCTTGCTGTGAGTGATTAGAAGTTCTTCTCACGCTATTGTATGCGCTGTTTATCCAGAAGTTCTTTTAACGCCTCGTCGCTGACGCTGATCCAGACGTCCTCTTCTTCCGCATTCAAGCCGAGATATTCCCGCAGTGTCATAGAGTCATCATGAAGCCCCCATTCCTGACTGTAATCGTCTATTTCTTCAAACTCCACTTCACCAGCGATATACTTTTCTTTAAAGGTCTTTTCCACCATATGCCCCTCTCTAATTCCTTCTATCAAAGAATGGCCCGCCAGAGACATTCTTTTGTGCAAAGGGGATTTGCGTACAAATTCTCTTCGCACTGGGTAGGAATTTCCTGTTTGGGAAATCTAAGTTCATTATACAAAGAGCATCTTAGACTGTCAATGTCGCCGCCGCTTTTTTCAAACGTTCCAAAGCTTCTTTCAGCGTGGCGCGGGGACAGGCGATATTGACCCGTTCAAATCCTTCTCCGGCCTTTCCGAAAATAACGCCGTCATCCAGCCAGAGTTTCGCCTTCTGCGCAATAAACTGTTCCAGTTCTTTCTCACTCAGCCCAAGTTCCCGGCAGTCCAGCCAGACTAAGTATGTCCCTTCCGGCTCTATCAGTTTGATCTGCGGAATGTTCTCTTCTAAATAGTCTCTGACAAAATCGAGATTCCCTTTCAGATATTCTTTTAACTGCTCCAGCCATTCCCTGCCGCCCTCATAGGCCGCCTGACAGGCATGGAGTCCGAGCATGTTGACCTCACTGTATCCGACCGCTGACATTTTTCGTTCAAATACCCGGCGTAATTCAGGATTCGGAATCCAGACATTGGAAACCTGGAGCCCCGCGAGATTGAACGTCTTGCTGGGTGCGGTGCAGACAATGCTGATATCCTGGAACCGCTCATCCACCGTTGTCAGCACATGATGCACAAATCCCGGATACACGAAATCGTTATGAATCTCATCACTGACGATCTTGACATCATATTTCAGGCAGATTTCCCCGATACGCTGCAGTTCCTCCTTCGTCCATACCCGGCCGACAGGATTATGCGGACTGCACAATATGAACAGCTTCACTTTTTCCTGCACGATTTTTTTCTCAAAATCCTCCAGGTCCATCTCATAATGCCCGTCTTTTAACACCAGTTCATTGTTAACGAGCTTCCTGTTATTGTCCCGGATGACCGCACTGAAAGGATAATAAACGGGCTGTTGGATCAGAACGCCGTCGCCTTCTTTCGTAAATGCCGAAACCGCCGTCGCAATGGCAAAAACAATGCCCGGCGTTTTTACAAGCCAGTCTTTTTCTACCTTCCAGTCAAAATAAGTCTCATACCATTTCGAAAGCGCCTGGAAATAATCATCTTTACTATCCGTATAGCCAAAAATGCCAAAAGCCGCATCCTTCTGAATCCGTTCCGTAATACAGGATGCCGTCCTGAAATCCATATCCGCTACCCACAAAGGCAGAATGTCCGCCGGCATTCCCCGCTCAACCGCAAAATCATATTTCAGGCAGTCACTGCCCCTTCTTTCTATCTGCTCATCAAAATCGTATTTCATAATAATGACCATACCTTTCTCTCAACCTGTGAACTTTGTGCGACGCTGAAAACGTCTTGATGCCAATATTCGCAGGACAAATAAATTCGTCTGCGAAAAATCTTTGATTTAACAATCTAACCAAATGCCTGCTGCAAGTCCGCAATGATATCCTGTACATCCTCCAGACCGACGGACATCCGGAGCAGCGTTTCATCAATTCCCCGCGCGCGCCGTTTCTCATCGGGTACATCCGCATGGGTCTGTGTCACCGGATAGGTGATCAGACTCTCCGTACCGCCGAGACTTTCCGCAAACCGTATCAGTTTCACCCGTTCCAGGACGTGATACACGGTTTCCCGCGAATCCACATGAAACGCCAGCATACCACCGAAGCCCCGGCTCTGCCGTTTCGTAATTTCCTGCCCCGGATGTCCATCCAATCCGATATACAGCACATCCCTCACTTCTTCCTGCGTTTGAAGCCATTTTGCGAGTGCCAGCGCATTTTCCTGATGCTTCTCCATACGAACGGCCAGCGTTTTCATGCCCCGCAAGATCAGCCAGCTGTCAAAAGGCGCCAGCCCTGAGCCAATCGTCTTAAAAATGGCCCGGAGTTCCTGCACAATATCTTCTCTGTTCATCACAAGAAACCCGCCCAACGTATCATTATGTCCTTCCAGATATTTCGTCGCGCTGTGAATAACGATATCCGCGCCAAGATCAAGCGGGTTCTGGAAATACGGTGTCAAAAAAGTATTATCGACCGCGAGCAGGCAGCCCTTTTCCCGGGCGATTTTACTGACCGCCGCAATATCCGTCACCTGCATCATGGGGTTAGTCGGCGTTTCCAGATAAATAAGCTTCGTATTTTCCTGCAGGGCCGCTCTGATCTGCTCCAAATCCGAAGTATCCACATATGTAACGCTAATGCCGTTTTTTTCATTGATCAGGCGAAACTGGCGGATGGTACCGCCATATAAATCATCCGTCGCCACGATATGGTCTCCCGGCCTGAACAGTTCCATAAACGCACTGACCGCCGCCATTCCGGACGAAAATGCGAGTGCCTCCCGTCCGTGCTCCAAATCCGCCACGATACGCTCTGCCTCTTCTCTCGTAGGATTCTGCACTCTGGAATAATCATAGCCCGTGCTCCGGCCGACACCCGGATGTGCATATGCCGCTGTCTGATAAATCGGAAAACTGATGCTGCCCGTGTTGTCTATCTCTTTTCTCTGCCCGCTGCCGTGAATACACACGGTATCCAATTTGTACTCCATTGCTTTTCTCCACCCTTCCAATTCATACTATTTATATATGATTTATATAAATTTTATATACTGTCGTATGTGGTGTCAAGCATTTTCTACTTCCATATCCTTCGGCAGCACAAGATTCAAAATAATAGAAACAAGGAAAACGACCGCAACACAGTTTTCCGCAAACACATTCTGTATGATCTGCGGGAAAATAGCAAATATTTCTGGAACCTGCGTAAATCCGATACCGATACTGAGCGATAGAGCAACGATCGTAATATTTCGCTGTGTATAGCCGCATTTTCCTACCATCTGGATTCCGCTGACAACAATCGTACCGAACATCATGATGGTACAGCCGCCCAGCACGGCATCGGGCAGCGTCGCAAGCAGCGCCCCGAAAATCGGGAAAATACCCGCCAGGATCATAATGACCGCACCCGTTGCGATCGCAAACCGGTTAACCACTTTCGTCATCGCCACCAGCCCGATGTTCTGGCTGAAAGAAGTAATCGGCAGACAGCCGAATACGGAAGACAGCGCACTGATAAAACCGTCACATGCGAGAGAACCGGATACTTCCTTTTTTGCCGCTTCCCTGTTCAGCCCGGCCGAAGCCAGTGCAGAAGTATCTCCAATCGTCTCTGTCGCGGAAACAAGAAAAATCAAAATAACGGGCAATATCGCGCCGATATGAAATTCCATGGGAAAAGGCATAATGCGCGGCAATGCGATAATGGATGTTCCCGCAAGCGAAGAAAAATCCACCATATTCATACATATCGCGGTAAGGTATCCTACAATCAGACCAAACAGGACAGATAACTGTTTCCAGAAAGATTTGGCAAAAACATGAAATAAAATACAGGCAAGCAGCGTGACCGTTCCCAGAATCCAGTTCGCGGCGGAACCGAAATCCTCAACGCCGCTGCCCCCGCCGAAAGAAGACGCGCCTACCGAGAGCAGGGAAAAACCAATCGCAGTAACGACGCTTGCCGAAACGACCGGGGTTATTATCTTTATCCAATATACTGCAAACAGACCGAGAAGGCCTTCTACGATACCGCCAATCAGCACCGCTCCCAAAATTGCGAAATACCCATATGTCACACCGATATAGCAGAAAATCGATACAAAAGTAAAACTGATACCCATTACGATTGGAAGCCCGGAGCCTATCTTCCATAGCGGAAAAAGCTGTATCAGCGTACCGATACCCGCAATGATCATCGCGTTCTGTATCAGCATCGCCGACTGCTCCGTAGACAGGCCGCTCGCACCCGCAACGATAATGATCGGAGCGATGTTGGCCACGAACATTGCAAGAATATGCTGTAATCCAAAAGGAACCGCTTTTAAAACAGGTACCTTCCCGTCAATCTGATAAATATTATTCAACTCGTTTTTCATTTATCTTCTCACACTTCCCTAAAAGTAAATTTTCCGGTTGCCGCGTCCATCTCATCGATAATTGCGAGCGATTCCAGATGATATCCCAGATTGCGTATCATCCGGCCGCCGACCTGAAAGCCTTTCTCTATGGCGATTCCGATACCAGCCACATTTGCACCGGCTTCCGTTACGATGGAAATCAGGCCCTGAAGCGCACAGCCATTCGCGAGGAAGTCATCGATAAGTAGAATATTCTCGCCCGAAGACAGAAATTTTTTGGAAACAATGACCTGATTTTTCCGTTTATGGGTAAAAGATTCCACTTCCGCTATGTACATTTCCCCGTCGATATTGACGCTTTCCGATTTTTTGGCAAAAACGACCGGCACCTGGAAATATCTTGCCACAACGCAGGCAATCCCGATGCCGGAAGCTTCAATCGTTAATATTTTATCAATTTTCTCCTGTGAAAACCGACGTTTAAATTCTTCCCCAATCTGCTCAAACAAGGCAATGTCCATCTGGTGGTTCAGAAAACTGTCCACCTTCAGCACATTGCCTTCTTTTATGATTCCGTCCTTTACGATCCGTTCCTCTAAAAAGTTCATTTGACCTCCATCCTTTGTAATCGTATCAATGCAATCATACCAGCTAAATATCTTCTCACTAACCTCCATGATTAATCTCAAAATCTCAAGACAAACAAGTTTGTCAGGGAGAATGCCGTTTTTTAGGCATTCTCCAGGGTGAGAAAGATTTGCTCCGCAAATCGTAGAACTTCTTGGCGTTTCACCCTTTGGTGAAACGTCTTTAGAAGTTCTTCTCACCCTAGTCGAGTCCTGCAATCTCATCCACAGGCAGCGACATGACAACGCCCTGCGCCGGGCTCTGCATCCCGCATTTCTGACCGATTGCCTGCATGATCGCCAGCTTATCCTCTTTCTGCGCAAGGATGATAACGACTTCCCGTTCCTGCTGTACATGAATTTTCCAGAACTTCAACGATTCTTCATTCCCGACACGCCTGCTGTGAAATACCGTTCCGCCGGATGCGCCCACAGGCCTTGCGGCATCCATGACTTCGGCGCTGTATCCCTGATTTACGATTGCCATGATCATACTGTATTGATATTCTTTCACTCTGACCTCATTCCTTTCTTCAGGCGCCTGCCCGCTCTCTTCCCGCACTGCTTCCATCAACTGGACAATATGCCCGCTGCCGCCGGAAAGTGTAAGCGTAAAGGCTATTCCGGTATTGGGCATTCCAAGATGCAGTTTCTTCCGCATCTTTTTCAGTGTATCGTCCGCGCATGGCTTCGGCATCATGCTCATTAAAATCATCTTATCGATACCGTCAAGGCCGAGCATATCCATTACTTCGCTGGTCGCCGTGCCCTGCGCATGAAAAAGGTGCTGCACGGCTATCTTTTCCTGTTTCAGCAAATCTTCCGCTTTCCTGACCAGTTTCGGTGTCGCAATGAGAAATAACATTCGGTAGGCCGACTTTTTACTATGACTCGTCATTTTCGTCCTCCTCCTCAAATTCAAAGATTTCATCCATAGCATCTAAGGAAACTGCTCCAGCTATTGCCGGCTGTGCCGCAGCCCTCATCTTGTACTGGTAGACAATACCCATAATCTGTACGGCAATCAGCGGTGTGAGCGCAACCAACGCCACGACGCCGAAGGCATCCGTCATCACATTGCCGCCGACGGCATCACAGGCTCCGATGCAAAGCGGTAATAAGAAAGTCGTCGTCATCGGTCCGCTGGCAACCCCGCCGGAGTCAAAAGCAATACCGACGAACATCTTCGGAACAAATTTGGAGAAGACCAGTGCAATGATATAACCGGGTATAATGATCCAATAAATCGGCAGCCCCGTCAGCACCCGCAGCATGGCCAGACCCACGCTGACAGATACGCCGATGGACAGACACCGGTTCATCTCTCTTGCCGATACCGCACCGTTTGTTACATCCTCGACTTGATGATTCAATACCTGAATGGCCGGCTCTGCCTTGACGATGTAGTAGCCAATCAGCATACCGATCGGTATCAACAGCCATCTCCAGTCAGCCGCCGCAATATCTTTCCCAAGCGAAGAACCGACCGGCGCAAATCCCACATTAACGCCGCACAGGAAAAGAACAAGACCGATATATGTATAGCCGAATCCGACCAGCACACGCTTCACCTGACGCTGCTGGTAACGACGGCTCAGCAGCTGGAAGATTGCAAACACCGCCGCAACGGGAAGAAGCGAAATCAGCACTTCACGGATATAAGGCGGTGTACTGGTAAAGAACTCCCATACCACATCCCGCGTCGTCACAACGCTTGCCACTGTAGACGATGAATAATTTGCCTGCGTCGGATTATAAAAAGACCCCAGTATCAATACCGCCAGCACCGGGCCGACACTGGAAAGCGCTACCAGGCCGAAACTATCGCTGGAGGCATTTCTATCGCCTCTGACCGATGCAAGACCGACACCCATTGCCATAATAAAAGGTACTGTCATCGGTCCCGTCGTTACACCGCCGGAGTCAAAAGCAACGGCCAGAAAATCCTTTTCAATAAAAGCGGACATTCCAATCAGAATAATATAGAGCACGATCAATATCGTTGAAAGATTCACCTGAAACAAAATTCTGCAGATTGCCATCGCCAGAAAAATTCCGACACCGACCGCAACCGTCACGATCAGAACAAAATTCGGAATAGACGGAACCTGCCCCGCCAGTACCTGCAAATCCGGTTCAGACAATGTAATGATCGTTCCCATCGAAAAACCAATCAGACATACTAAAACTATATTCCGCGTTTTTGATATCTGCACACCGATACCTTCTCCCAAAGGCGTCATTGACATTTCAGCGCCGAGTTGGAAAAAACCCATGCCGACGACCAGCATCAGTGCACCGACAATGAACATGACCATAGTTCCAAGTTCCACCGGCACGAGCAGGATACTGATCAGAAGAACAATACCCGTTATCGGCAGAACGGCCGAAAGAGACTCATAAATTTTTTCTTTAAGCTTCGGATTCAACTTTACACCACCCCTTACCTTTTACACTCGTATTGTACCATAGAATTTCAATTTCGGATAGCATAATATCCTGCTAAATTAACGCTAAAAATCAATTCCAGAATAGAAATATGTCCATATCAACTCTGCATAAAAAGTATGATGCGAAAACCTGTCTTCCTGTGGTATAATAGACACAAGCTGCTTCTATGAATGTGGTATAATTTAATTATGCAGTCGTGGAAGGACTGTAAGATTCTTATGTCAAAAGAAAGGGGTTATGTATGGACAGAAGTAAAGAAATCAGAAAGTTGTGTGAGGAACAGAATATCCGTATGATCGATTTTAAAATGACGGATATCGACGGCCGCTGGCGTCATATTACGATTCCGGTAGAACGGTTCAATGAGGACACTTTTACCTATGGCATCGGTTTTGACGGTTCCAATTACGGGTATGCGCCTGTTGAAAAAAGCGATATGGTATTTTTACCGGACCCGGATACCGCTTATGTGGATCCTTTTGCGGATGTACCGACGCTGACAATGTGCGGTAATGTATGCACGATCGGAAAGGGTGAAAATAAACCTTTTGACCAGTATCCGAAAAATGTGAGCCTGCGGGCGGTAGAATATATGAAAGAGAGCGGTATCGCCGACCGGATGATCATCGGGCCGGAATTTGAGTTCTATCTGTTAGACCGCGTTCGTTTTGAAGTGACCCCGCGCAGATGCGGCTACTGGGTTGACACAAGACAGGCGGACTGGAACTGCAATCTGGAAGTTCCGGGAAACAACGGTTATGAAGTGCCGGCAAAAGGCGGTTATCATGTGGCAGCACCGCAGGATGTCGGATATGACCTGCGAAGCCGTATGTGTATGGCAATGGAGGACTGGGGTATCAAAGTAAAATACCATCACCATGAAGTAGGCGGCCCCGGCCAGATGGAAATCGAGGTCGAACTTGCAGATATGCCGGAAATGGCCGACAATACGATGATCATCAAATATATCATTAAAAATATGGCGGCGCAGGAAGGCAAGACAGCCACTTTCATGCCGAAGCCGATCTATCAGGAAGCCGGAAACGGCCTGCATGTACATATGCTGTTAATGAAAGACGGCAAGCCGCTGTTCTATGATGAGAACGGTTATTCCGGCCTCAGCCGCACGGCACATTATTTTATCGGCGGCCTGTTGAAACATATCGCATCCCTGTGTGCATTCACCAATCCGTCCACGAACTCTTTCAAACGTCTCGTACCGGGATATGAAGCGCCTGTCACAGTCGGCTACGCAACTTCCAACCGCAGTGCGGTCATCCGCATTCCGGCCTATGCGAAGTCCCCGGAAGCGAAAAGATTCGAACTGCGCAACCCTGACGCGACGGCTAATCCTTATTATGCTTATGCGGCAATTCTGATGGCGGGACTGGATGGTATCGAGAATCAGATAGACCCTGCTGAGAATGGCTGGGGGCCTTATGATTTCAATCTTTATACACTTTCCGAAGAAGAACAGAAAAAAATCAAAGGACTGCCGAAATCGCTGGGCGAAGCGTTAGATGCACTGGAGGCCGACCACGATTATCTGACAAAAGGCGGCGTTTTCCCGCAGCGGCTCATTGATGTGTGGGTAGCGCGTAAACGCGAAGAGCTGAAAAAGATGGAACAGATTCCGAATCCGGCTGAATTTAAGGCGTATTATGATCTCTAAAAGCGCGAGAAGAAGTTCTAAAGACGTCCCGCCATTGGACGGGACGTCAAGAACTTCTACGATTTGTTGTGCAAATTTTGCACAGCAAATCTTTCTCGCGCAGGAGAATGCCCGTCAGGGCATTCTCCATAATCTTTAGGAAATCAGCCGAATCTCCGGATTCTCGACAATTCAACTTTTATAACCGCTAATACACTTCCATAAGCCATTAAGATGAAAAAAGCTTCTATTACTTTTCCCATCTGAAAATATTCTTCTTTCATGAACCATCTCACCATGTCGGATACCGGCGGCATAATCCACAGGATATATTTTGATACCGGAAATTCATCCGCAATGCCTATCTTTACTAAGGATACCAGCGCACAGATGATCGTCAGCGCAGTCCCCGCTTTTCGCTCCCGTATGATTCTTGGCGAAAATATTCCACCCACCATACAGCCCACAAAGGAGCAGGCGGACATCAGCAAAAATCCCCCTATGATATCCGATGCCTGTATATTTCGTGTAAACAGCATTTTATTATGCCAATAATGAAACAGAATCGGATAGCAAAGGGTGAACACCGCGGCTGCAACACTAAGAATCCCTGAAAACAAAACCTGTCCAATATAATATTTCCGCGCACTCTGCATGCGCAGAATAATAATCTGTTCCGACACCTCTGGTTCTATCTCCTGACAGGTCATTCCGATTCCAATCATGAACATAAACAATACAAGACTCATGACCGCAAAATTGCTGACGACCGCAATCGGTGTTACGCTATACATAACGCCAAATACGGCAAACAGACCAATGAAAGGCACTACATATTTTGCAGACAGAACATACTGTTTATATTGATATCTCACAAATTCATTTATGACCCTCATTGTAAACTTCCTTTCCTGCTCAACCCGTGGAAAATTTATTTTTCACAGCGCATGCCTCTCAAATTCCATCCGGCTTCCAGCATCTCGACTATGGCACGGTCGCACTCACCATCCGCTGCTCTTAATATACACCCCTGTTCTGTAAATTGCAGGTGCCCCTTCCACTTTTCCGGAATATCCGCCTTTTCTGTTCTTACAAAAAACATATGATACCATTGCACTTCCCCTGCCGGTTTATGGCTTTCTAAAACAATTTTTCCATCGGCAAACCGATACACCTCATCTGCGATGGCATCTACAAGATAAGGTTCATGGCAGGACATTAAAATTGTCACATGA
Source organism: uncultured Lachnospiraceae bacterium (assembly GCA_947178125.1). Lineage (GTDB taxonomy): Bacteria > Bacillota > Clostridia > Lachnospirales > Lachnospiraceae > UBA3282. The sequence continues at coordinate 59,115 of CAMWXB010000001.1, forward strand.
TGCTTTTGCAGTTCCTGTATTTTCTGAATAAATACCTGTTGGGACATCACATCCTGCCCGGACAACGGCTCATCCAGCAACAAAATATCCGGTTCTTTTAACAGAGCCTGTATTACGCCGATTTTCTGCAGACTTCCCTTTGACAGATATTTCATGGGAATATCCAGCATATTCGATACAAAAAATTCTTCCGCCAGTTCGTGTAAGCATGTTTCTAATGCCGCATCTTCCAGATTATCCATCTTTCCCATATACGACAAATATCGCCTTGCCGTAAGATTCATTTTGGGAAAATGTTCGGGCACATAATGAATCAATTTCCCTTTCTCAAGACAGACGCATCCTTTCGTCGGTCTTACGAGTCCGGCAATTATTTTTAACAATGTGCTTTTCCCACAGCCGTTTTGTCCCGTAAAGGCCAGCGACTGCCCCTGTTCTATCGTGAAATGAATATCATTCAAAATAATTTTTTTGTCGTATTCTTTTACAATGTGTTCCAATGCGATCATGTGTTACTTCCTCATAACTTCCGGAAACTTCTTATCAGGCAGGCATTTTTCAATACAAGGCCGTACTTCATTTGTTCATATCTTCTACAATTTCCTGCGGTTTTGCCGTCATTTCGGCCCATGCCGGAAGGAATCCGCTTTTCACCGCATTTCTGGCAGAACGCAGATTCGACCATGCCGAACAATAAAAAGGCACTTTTCCCCGTTCGATGATTTCCAGCGCAAGCCTGCTCGTAAGTGCCGATGCAATGCCTTTCCTGCGAAATTCAGGAAGCACATCCACACCAATCTGCCACATCATATCACAGTCTGCGGAACATCCGGCCAGACCTATCAGCCGCCCATGCTCATATGCACCGATTCCGAGAACATCCAGCTCTTTCCTGTCCGCACAGAGCGCATTGCTCCATGTATCAGTATACAGCCCCGCAAAGTCTTTCTGCTCTAACACTTGTAACTCATATGAACATTCCAAAGGCTTCAACAAAGCGATATCCGGCAGAAAATATTCCGCCATGAAACAGATTCTCTGCCCCGCCTTTTGCAATGCCTCATCCAGCACGAGCATATTCGGCGTTTCAAAATAGTGATAAAAAGAATAGCGGTCAATATAAGCTTTTACGATTTCTCTATATTCGTCTTTTACGGAAGCCACAATATTATTGCCGTAGGAAACCAGATTACAGGGAACAGGCTCTTTATAATACCGCCTTGCTTCCGGCCCGATATTCGATTTCACAATAACATTCTCAGAGCGCATAAAATCCTCTGCCCGGCAGTTCAAATCGCGGGCGGACTGCTCCATTGCTATCCGCATGATTTCCTGGTTTGTCATATCTTCTCGTGCCTTTCCTTTTGCTTATGACCACCGATGCACACGATCACTTTTCCACTGCACTCCATCGCCGCATCTTCCATAATAACTTCATCCACACTGTCCAAAATGATTCTTCCGGATCTTGGATTTTTGACCGACATCACATTGCCGATGATATCCGCTTCCACATCGGAATACTCAAAAGCAAGGTCTGTTCCTTCCATCGTACAGTTTATCAGCTTCAGGTTTTTGCAATAGCAAAGCGGCTGTGTCCCAATGATCTTACATTCAATGAGCGTAAGCCCGTCGGAAAACCAGCCAAGATATTCACCCTTTACGAGACTGTTCGATACCGTTACATTTTTACTGTGCCAGAAAGCATCTTTCGTATCCAGCGTACAGTTCTCAATCACAAGATTCTCCATATATTGAAAAGAATATTTTCCGGTTATCTTAATATCCGACAGCGTGACGCCTTTACTGTCGAAAAAAAGATATTCCGAATTGACCGTACAATCTTTCATCGTGATACCCGTACATTTCCAGCCAAATTCCTGCGAATCGATATCGCAATCGGTCAACAGGATATTATTACACTCCCGTACCGCCTTGATTCCATGCAACCTGCTCCCCGTAATCTCTCCATCGTCCGCATACCAGATTGCTGCACGCGTCAGTTCATCCATGGTGGAATCTGCCAGGGAAAAGCCTTTCGCATGCCACAGCGGATAGCGGAGCGAAAAACTGCATTCCTCTACAGCGATATTGCGCGCTTCTTTCAAAACAGATTCGCCGTCGGCAGGGCCTGCAAAATTACACTTACTGACCCGGCTATTCTGTAAATGATAAAGCGCCCGCTCTTCATCGAACTGCCGTTCTGTAATAATCTTGTCGAATTGATTCATATTATATTAATACCATGCCTTTCTCTTAACCTGTCTCCCTTTTTCCCAAAACTGCCAATATTATAATATGCGCCTGACACATTTTCAACATATCATTCCCCAAAAAGATGACAATCTGAAAATATGACAGACGCATATTCAATCTTATAAATCCTATATACTCTTTCAAAAAACCATATTAATAATCAGGCCTGTGTTTACACTTTAAAAGATTCCACTGTCTGATTCAAAATTTCACTCAACCGGAACAATTCTTCCATCTGCATGAGAACATCTTTGGAACTCTCATCAGAGTTCTCCGCCGACTGCCTCATTCCCTGCATATATTCTGCAATCGTCCCTACAAGTTCCGCAATCACCAGAATTGACTCATTGATACCTGCGATGCCGGCTCTCATTTCTGTCGAAGCCGAACCGAGGTCGCCGGATATGCTATTGTAAAATGCCGCATCTTCCTCGTACATTTCGGCCAGTTTCGTCATGTCATGGTAATCTTTCATAACCTTATCGTTCATAAACTCCAATAACTTACCGGAGCTTTGCGACAAAAAGGACACATTCTGCACAACTCCCTCCGTCACTTTCCGAATCTTATCGACCGCCACTTTAGAGTGGTCTGCTAACTGACGTATCTCATCCGCAACGACCGCAAAACCTTTTCCGGCATCTCCGGCCCTCGCCGCCTCTATGGAAGCGTTCAGCGCGAGAAGGTTCGTCTGTGAACTGATAGAAAGAATTTCTTCTGTCAGCGTATCTATCTCCCGCACTTTCTGACTGTCCGCTATCGCCATTTCAAGTTCTTCTTTGGTTTCCTGATATAGCGCGACCGCCTCCTCGCTGGAAGTTTCCGAACTCTCATGCTGCTTCCCGGCCCGTTCCATAATATCTCCCGACTGCTCCGCGGCTTCTCCTGCTTTCTTTGCCACCGCCTCGACCTCCAGATACAGTTCCTGTCCGGTACTCTTTATTTTATCAGCCAGCTTTTTTGCCTCTGTCGTCTGATTCAATACCTGCAGCGTAGAGTCGGCGATTTCGGAAATATCCTTTGTCAGCACCGTCATTTTCGCGGAAGTTTCCTCCGCTATCGTACCAATGCTTCCTGCCTCTTGTTTCGTGTTCAGAATAATGCCCCTGATTTGCTGCTTTACTTCCACGGTCGCCGTCTTAATCTGCTCTGTTTCGTTTTTATACTCTTTGGGAATACCCTTCTCACTGACAACATTTTCCGAAAAGTCGCCAGACGCAAATTGTTTCAACATCTGCACCGGCTCTAACATTTTTCCAATCAGTCCCGCCATAATAGCTGCGACAATCACTGTAATAAAAAGAGCAATGATAACCGCTACCGTAATCATGACGAGCAAAGAACTCCTGACGTTTGCCGTAGGCACGACCACGCCCATTTTCCACTGACTTCCGTCAATGCCCGCCGCTGCAAAATAGCATCTGCTGCCGTCATAATCAGTAAGTTCTATCACACTGCCGCTTGTGCCGGATATCAAATCCATGAGCCCGGGCATAATATCCGTTACGAGAACCGCATTGTCCGCCGAAGGTTCATATGCTTTATTTTTATGCGCCACATACTGCCCGCTGCTGTCTACCAGGAATCCATATACACCTTCCGCAAAGTCAATGCTCGCCGTCAGGTCTGTCACCGTGCCAAGCGTTACATCCAGTCCGATGACCGCCTCCAATTCATTATCTATATATACCGGCGATGCAATTGTCGTGCACATCTGATTCGTGATCACATCCCAGTAAGGATCCGTTACAATAACCGTGCCTGCCGCGGCCGCCTGCTGAAACCAGCCGCGCTGTACAGGATCATATCCTTCCGGTATTTCCGCTTCTTTATTGGATTGAATGAACCTGCTGTCCTTTGTCCCGCAATATAAATTCAAAAGTTCTCCCCTGCCTGACGCAAAGGTATCCATGACGGACTGAATGAAATCGCTGTCCGTATTCTGCGCCGCTTCTATACTGTTTGCCGCTCCTTCTGCCAGCATCTTTTCATTTTCAATCCATGTATTAATTTCTTCCGCATACTTATCTGCATAAATCTGCAATGCCTCCGTCTGGTCTTTGATCAGGCGTCTTCCTGCTACGATAACAATGCCCATCGTAGTCAGTAAAATGCTCACCACAACCATACAGATTACACTGATCGTCAATTTTCCTTTGATGGTTTTCCCCACGGTCCTGTACCTCGCTTCTATCATCATTATCTTTTGAGTGCTTTTTCCAGTTTATCAGAAAAAAGGGGAAGGATGATATGTTTGGGTACACATCGCATTTTTTAGGGTATTGTTTGTATCTATTCACGCCCACGCGACGCACGACGGGATTTTTTCCTGTTCTTCGCTGCCCGCGCAAATTTGGATTGTACAAGCATATAAAACCCTATGGAGTATGCTCGCCTTTATCTTGACAGAACTATGCAGATGTGGATAGATGCTGAGGATTCGTTGGAACTATGGCAAATAATTCTTAAGTCAAAACAAGCACTAAATGATTTATAATGTCATTTGGTGCTTGTTTTATAGATTTCGTCCTTGATACTGTCAACCTGTCCTTTGGCATTTTCGGGAGCAAATTTCTCATTTGCAATATATTCGTAAATGTGGTCTAATTCACGGATTGCTCTGGGGTTGACTTTTACCTTGTATTTATCCAAAATGTTTTTTCTCCAATTCTGCAAAAACTATTTCTGCGTCAACTGCTTCTGCTCCGTTAGCAATTTCCTGCTCGGATTCGAAGATTGCTTGGCCAATGTGCATAAGAAACGACGCAATAATGACTGTAAGCGGATTCTTCTTTTTATCCTTCCGTCCCGTTTCGCCGGTAATCGGTCGGAATCCTTCTTCCGTTGGTTCCAAATCAATGCCCTTCACTATACATTTGCTCGCTCTGCTTTTCTTTCTGCTGTAAATAAAACATGGTTTTTTGTATTTCAATTTCTTTTCGCAGTTCTTCTTCTGTCGGTAAATACAATTTATATTTTGATGCAAATAACTGCTCATTGCCATGAAGAACAGAATACCTTGCGATATCTTCATCAGTTTCTGTACAGAGTACAATACCCAATGTCGGATTATCGTCTGTACCTTTCTTCAATTCATCGTACATACGAATATACATGTCCATCTGTCCTACATCCTGATGCGTAATTTTACCTGTTTTCAAGTCAATCAGAACAAAACACTTCAAAATGTAATTGTAAAATACAAGGTCTATAAAATAATCCTCTTTCTCTGTCTTGATATGCTGCTGACGAGCTACAAAAGCATATCCTTTTCCCATTTCCATCAAAAATTTCTGAATATTAGAAATAATACTGGTCTCCAAATCGGTTTCCGTAAAATCTGTATTGGACGATAATCCAAGGAATTCCGCTATGACAGGATTTTTGACAAATTCCAGCTTATCATTCTGGAAACCGGAAGTCTTTTCAAGCATTTCCTGTTCAACTAAATCTTTATGTTGAGACTGTAGTATGCGGTAATAATATTGTGTATTGATATTACGCTGTAAAGTGCGGACACTCCATGCATGCTCATACGCTTCTTTCTCATACCAACTGCGGGCAGCAGAATCTGCCACCTGTAGCAATACACGATAATGAGACCAGGAAAGCACTCCTTGAGATTTTCCACACAATGTGTGGAAAATCTCAGGAAAACATTTATAAAAGGAATAGAAATTGTATAAATTAGTCTTTGTGAAACCTTTTCCATATAATTTTGTCAATTCTTGCGATAATTTTTTAATAATATTTGCGCCGTATTCTGCGCGGTTTTCACCCTTTAATTCTTCCTCTGCAATTCGGTATCCAATCAGCCAGTTTCTTTGCGACAAAATTGTGTCAACTGCACGATAGGCTTGCCGTTGGGAAGTCTCTATAATATTTTGTATATCTGATAATATATTTTCTGATTTCTGGTATATACTCATAATATCAGTATTTTCAGTTTTTATGGGTTCATTCATAATACACCTCTCACAGCCTTATGCTGTTGACATCGATCCACATATTTTAGTAACCTACATCTTTTATTCAGCATAATCTTTCATCAACACTTTGATTCCATATTTATTGTTATCCTCTAAGAACTGCAATAAATTGTTCTTCTCTAATTACTATATATTTTTCTTTCCCGACACAATACGCAGAACTTACAATTCCTTCATATCAACTAACTCCCAAGGCACTTTTCCGCATCCCGTAGTGAAGTATCCGGTCAATTTATCCGTAATCGCCCATATTAAAGCTGCTTTTTCATTTATACTTGTGCTTAAATTCATATGGTATCCCTTCTGTATTTCTTAAAACATTCTCAAAATTCCCGCCATGACACACCTCTGCCAATGACGGGAATCTTATTTTTACTGCTTTTTACGCTTCAGGCATGTTCAATATTCGTATACTCCGCAATTTCTCTGCTAATCGTACACAAATCATCTACCGATAATTCATGAATATCACTGTGTCCCGTAATTCTTGCGAAGGTCTTCATCTCTTCTGCGGAACAGCGCAGGTAATTGGAAACTCTTGCGGCTGCAGCATCGATATGCAGTCTCTCCCGCAGAACAGGATCCTGCGTTGCCACACCTACCGGACACATGCCAGAACCACAGATACGATACTGCTGGCAGGCCGCCGCCACCATCGCCGCCGATGCGACTGCTACGGCATCCGCTCCCATCGCGATTGCCTTGGCAAAATCCGAAGATACCCTGAGCCCGCCGGTAATCACAAGATCAATCTGAGCATTGACGCTGTCAAGATATTTTCTCGCACGATACAGCGCATAAACCGTCGGCACACTTGTCGAATCACGGATGATCGCCGGAGATGCGCCGGTTGCCCCGCCTCTTCCGTCAATCGTAATAAAATCAGGCTCGGCATACACGCAAAATTCCAAATCCTTTTCGATACGCCCTGCGGCAATCTTAATACCAATCGGTCTTCCCTCACTGCGCGTACGAAGCTCGCTTACCAGCTTCTTCAAATCGTCTTTCGTATCGATTCCCGGAAATTTTGACGGGCTGATAACGTCTTTTCCTAACGGTTTATTCCGAATTTCCGCAATTTCCGGCGTCACTTTACCGCCTGGCAGATGACCGCCCATGCCCGGTTTCGTTCCCTGTCCGATTTTAATCTCAATCGCATCCGCCGTTTTCAGATTTTCATCCGTCACACTATATAAATTGGGTACATATTCAAATATGTATTTATATGCGGCTTCTTTTTCCTCCGGCAGAATGCCGCCCTCACCGCTGCACATCGCCGTCCCGGCCATCGCGCTGCCTTTTGCCATCGCAATTTTGGTCTCTTTGGAAAGGGCCCCGAATGACATATGGGAAATATATACCGGCATATCCAACACCATCGGCTTTTTCGCATGTTTTCCAATGACCGTCTGCAAAGATACTTCTGCATGTTCTTCCAATGGCATCGGATTTAACTGTGCTCCCAGCACGAGAATGTCATCCCAGCCCGGCATCTTCATCTCCGTTCCCATCGCCTCGATTGCTGATTTTCCGGTAACGGCCATCTCATGAATTTCCTTCATATAGCGGTAACTGCCGTCCGTCTTTCTCGTGTCTTTCGGATAGCTTAAATCCAATTCCCCGGTATTCTCCGCGCCTGCCACTTTTTCTTCAGCGCTTTCTGCTTCATTTTCCGCCTTGCTCTCACTGCTTGTCTGTACCGGTTCCAGTTTCTCGACCGGCTGTTTGCACAACGGACATTCCGTTATCTCCGAAATCGACTTCCCCTCTTTTTCCTCGTCATAAACATACCCGCAGATACTGCATTTGTATACCATAAAATTTCCTCCTATCATATATTATTGACCGTTTACTATCTTATCACGATATACTTTCCATCTTTCAAATGAAGTGGGCTTATCCGGGCTGATAAATTCACCTGTACTACAATCTATAAGCCGGGTATGCAAATCAGCCTCCAGCATCGCAAATACTTCTTTTGGCTCACCTCCTCTGATAAGCAGCATGACCGATTCCGTCTCCGCATCTTTCCCAACATTGAACTCTATTGACCAGCTATTACAGTCCAGATTCTGCCATGACAAATTATCACAATTATAAACGGCTCCGAGTCTGGCTGAAATTTTCTTTATCTCACAGGCGATTTCTGTTTGATTGAACAAAATAATATTTTCGCTTTTTATCTCGTCTATTGCCTCATTGTTGGTTTTTGTTCTGATCATTATGACATCCCAACTCATTTATCGAATCCTCCCATCAACCGCAATCCCATGTATACAGGACTTTCGAAAAATCACATTTGGCAAGATTCTCTGCGCTTATGAAAAAATTGCCTACGCCATAGTCCCCCCACATGATTTCGTCGTCCCAACCGCTATCGCCGCCGCTTTCGCTGTCAAGTTGAAAAAGCAGGATATTGCAATTCCTGTATTCTTCGTTATCCGCACGCGGGTCGCACTGTGTAAATACCGGATAACCGCCCAGCCCGCTTCCGGATTTGGCACGCACTTCATAAATCGCATCATAAAGTGCCTTATCGACCTGACAGATTCCTTTCCTCCCATCGCGGTCAGCCCACATGCCGACTACATCTCCGCCAAAAAGCGTATTATAGCTTTCTGCAGCCGCCTGATCAAAACGATAGTCACAAACGGTTATCGGACTCAAATCTCCTTCCCCCGCATTCAGCAAAAACTCTCCCGTAAAAGGATAATAATCCTCCTCACCGTCAAACTCAGGCATATCCGCTTCCGATATCAGCTTTGCAGCATCGCCGATGATATTTTCATGATAAATAACGCGAAAACCATTCTGATAAAGACCATCATCAAAATTTATCCCATAAACATCATCATCGTCACAGCCCGCAAAAAACTGTAAAATTCCCTTCTTTGGAAAGCCTTCCAGATGCGGCAGCTTTTCAAAATTAAGCTGTGCAAGCAATTTTAACGGCCGGCCCTTGAGATTTCCTTCCAAAACTTTTGGATATTCCATATTCTTCGGAAAATAGGGGACGCCTCCCAGCTTACTGTCAAATACCGAAGTTGACTTTACACGAACCGGTTTAAGCTTTAAATGGGGTAACGGCGGAAATTTCTCATCAAGCAGTTCAAACAGCGACTCCAACTTTTCCAATGTCTCCTGCGTAAACTCTCTCCTACTCGTTTTCAATTCTTCCCGAATCTCCTCTTCAACAGATTTTCTCTTTAAATCCGACATAATACCTCCCTCCTGAATCTCAAAATTCTGCCATGATTATTTCCAATATCTTATTGCTAAAAAGTATAGCATATTATGCCAACACATACTATTCGTTTTCCCTTATATTTTCTTATTCGGCAGGAAACCCGAAAACCGCTTCGCACATATGCTTTTCGGACTGAGCAAAATATGATACAATAGACGCAAGCCCAGCGGCTTGCGTCACAAGAATTGCGCTGCAATTCTTGCTTACGCCACACGAAATTGATATTGAAGGGAAAAGGTTGAAAGAAAAGCGCTTTCAACTATTGATTTGAGTGTCTGCTGAAGCAGACAAATGGGTATAAATATGAAACGGAAAAAATATCTGATATCTGCCTTAATCATTGTTCTTAGTTTGAGTTTTAACCTGAACGGATGCGGACAGAAAGAAAACGTAACTGACAACAAAAAGGAAACGGCTAACGACGCTGCAGCCAAAAACGAAACGGAGACAGAATCAATGAGCAGAGAAATAACGGAAGTAACAGAAGTCACAGAAGTAACAGAAAACACAACCAACACAGTAGAACCGAACAGCGCACAGACACCTCTCGCCTTACATGGCGCACTCCATGTAGAAGGCACCGCCCTGACGGACAGTCATGGAAACCCGGTACAGCTTCGGGGAATGTCCACGCACGGTATCGCATGGTTCCCGGAATACATCAATTATGAAACATTCCGGTACCTGCGCGACGACTGGCACACGAACTGCATCCGGCTTGCCATGTATACCGCAGAACCGGACGGCTACTGCAGTGACGGCAATCGGGAAGAATTGAAAAATCTGATCAAAAACGGCGTGGAATATGCTTCCGAACTTGGCATGTATGTTATTATCGACTGGCATATCCTGAGCGACCAGAGCCCCCTCACCTATAAAACAGAGGCCATACAGTTTTTTGATGAGATGTCGAAGCTGTATGCAGGCTATGATAATGTCCTTTATGAAATCTGCAATGAACCCAACAATGCCGGAACATGGGATGCCGTATGCACTTATGCCAATGAGGTGATTCCCGTTATCCGCGCAAACAATGCAGATGCCGTTATCCTTGTCGGCACGCCTACTTGGAGCCAGGATATCGATCAGGCGCTTGCCGCACCGCTCGACTATGAAAATATTATGTATGTCCTTCACTTTTATGCCGCGACCCACACGGACTGGCTCCGGGAACGGATGAAAACCTGCATCGAAAGCGGTCTCCCGGTCTTCGTCAGCGAATTTGGCATATGCGATGCTTCCGGCAACGGCGCAGTCGATACCGCACAGGGAGACGCCTGGAAAGAACTGATTGAAACATATAACGTCAGCTATCTATGCTGGAATCTCGCGAACAAAAACGAATCCAGCAGCATTCTTATTCCCGGCTGCCCAAAACTTTATGACTGGAGCGATGCGGATCTGAGCGAACAGGGAAAATGGATTCGAGAATGGTTTTTAAGCGAGACAGAATAAATAACAGCAGTTTTAGAAGGGAGCAAGCCAATGGCATATTATCGCATCAAATTTTTTTCAAATTCCTTAAAAAGAAATACCTGTTTTGAAATGTTTCTCCCCAATGACATACGCGAGGATATCCCTCATGAGGATACCGTATACAGCCAGCGGCAAATGAAAACATTATTTCTGCTTCATGGCTACACAGGCTGCGCGGAAAACTGGGTCCCTGAATATCTGGCTGAAAAATACAACTTCGCAATCGTTATGCCAAACGGGGAAAATTCTTTCTGGCTCGATGGCATTTCTACAGGCCATCAGTTCTGTACTTTTGTAGGGATAGAACTGGTAAATTATATCCGCAAAACGTTCGGACTGGCAATGAATGCAGATGAAACTTATATCATGGGAATGTCAATGGGCGGATTCGGCGCACTTCATACCGCTTTTTATTATCCCGAAAGATTCGGTAAACTGGCCGCTCTCTCATCGGCATTAATCGTGCATGAAATTGCGCACATGAAAGAAGGCGGCGGAAATCCGGTCGCAAATTATGCTTATTATCATGAATGCTTCGGTGATTTGGAAACAGTCGAAGAAAGCGATAATAACCCTGAAACACTCGTTCAGAAATTGAAGAGTGAATGCAAAAAGATTCCCGAAATCTATATGAGCTGCGGCACGGAAGATTTTCTTCTGGAAAATAACCGCGCGTTCCATACATTTCTGGAAAGCAGCGGCATCGAACACATTTATGTGGAAAGCAGCGGCGGACATGATATGACCTTCTGGAGTGAATACGCCGTTAAGTTCGTGGAAAAGATGTTCGCATAGGGCGCTCATCTTATAAACACATATTTCTCTGCACCGGACAGCTCCTTTACATAGGAAAAGCCCAGTTCCCGGAATGTTTTGATTTCTTCCGGCTCGCAGATTGCCTTTTCTGCCAGAAATCTTACCATCTCGCCTCTTGCCATTTTGGCAAGGGTTCCTTTTTGTTTTACTTTACCATCTATCATTTCGCCGAACTCTATCGTGATGAACCGCTCGGCCGACGTTATGTACTTTTCGATACACCTGGAATACTCTTTTGAGGCGAGATTGATAATAACGCCGTCATCATCCACCAGCTTTTCATATAAACGCCCGCCCCAAAAATCATACAGGTCTTTACATCCTTTTACGGATAATGCAGCCTGCATTTCCAGCCGATACGGCGTTACCCCGTCAAAAGGCCGCAGCAGGCCGTAAAAACCGGATAGAATACGAAGGTGCTCTCCAATATAGGAAAGCGCCTCCGTCGTGAATACCCCCGGTGCCATATGCTGGTACTGCAGCCCCTCATAAGATATGACAGCCGGTGTCAATGATCTTCTCAAGTCCATTTTCTGAAAACGCTCATAATTCAGCTGTGCCAGCTTGTCATTGCATTTCCATAACGCCTTTGCCTCCGAAAAAGACAACGCTCTGATATTCTCCATGAGGATTTCGGCATCATCTATAAATTCCGGCAGACCGGCGATTTCAAACGTATCCGTATCCACATTCATCTTTTTCGCCGGTGAAATAATGATCTTCATAAATTTATAACTCCCCGAGCATCTGTGCCGGATTCTCCGCCGCTTTTACGTTCCCATAGGCTTTCTCGATGATACCTTTCTCATCAATCAGGTAGGTCGTCCGCACCACGCCCATGCTTACCTTTCCGTAATTTTTCTTTTCCTGCCATACATCATAAGCTTGAATGCAGGACAGTTCCGTATCCGAAAGCAGGATAAAAGGAAGCCCGTATTTTTCTTCAAACTTTTTATGGGATGCCACGCTGTCCTTGCTGACGCCGATAACGACCGCACCTTTTTCCTGAAACTGCGGATAAAGTCCGCCAAAATTACAGGCCTGTTTCGTGCAGCCCGGTGTATTATCTTTCGGATAAAAATACAAGATTACCTTCTTCCCCTTATACTCTTCCAATGTGTGTATCTGTCCATTCTGGTCCGGCAATGAAAATGCCGGCGCTTTTGTTCCTACTTCTAACATTCTCTCTCATACCTCCTGCTAACATTCCCTTTAGATGTCCAGTCCCGGACAATACTTTCGAATTAAATTGAATACAGCTTCGGCCTGCTTCCCGTTGTCGAGATAGAGGCTGTCCTGCCTGTTCGCATTCTCTGATGCCGAACCTTCTTTGTATTCGATGATCAGGGAAATTCCCGTCGTCATATTCTGCATAACACGGTAATCTCCCAGATTGTAGCGTATTCTCGATTTTTCTTCTTTACAGTAAATATCTTCGATATCCGCCACCCTGATAAAACGGCAGTACAAATCCCGGTTGAACATCAGATATTCGCTCCCGGCCATAAAACGGCACGGATATTTATCGTACATGGTATTCATAAAAGTAATCTTCCCCAAACTGCCCGATTCTATTTGCCGCACAAAAGCTTCTTTTTCTTCTTCAGAAGTAAAAGCCGCCGCAATCGCCTTTTCATAGCCGGGACGCACCTTCTTCTCCGATGCTCTTTTCTTCTGGAACCAGAAGCAAAGCCAGATGAACAGCGCGATACCGCAGCCCACCGGAAAATTCATCTTTAATACGGAAACGACATCGCCGCCTGACAGAAGTCCGATTGCCGGCAGACCGACCACACTGATTGCCATCCACAGATACGACATTTTCGTCACTTTTTCATTAAATTTCTTAAAGTCTGCGGAAAACTCCTTCAATTCTCCATCCAGCCACATTTGAATACGCTCATCCATTTTCATACCCCTGCCTTTCTCCTGTTATTCATTTTCTGCCAGTACTTTTCTGGCTTCCGCCACCACTTGACTGTCTGTCCTGAAAATATGGTATTCACTCATCATCGGAAGCCCCATCGGCACACCTTCCCTGCGGTAACGCATCGAGCTCTCCACCGTTTTTTTCGCTGACAAATGAAAACTTGTAATATCCGTCTTAACAAGGAACTGCCTGATAACATCCGGCGTCACCCCGGCCCCCGCCATAATCTGCGGGCCGCCGTTTGCCCTCTGCAATTCCGCTAACTGCTTTAACAGAGGCAGTCCCGCGAGGCTGCTGCTTTTCTGCCCCGATGTCAGAATCGTATCGATTCCAAGCTCTCCTGCCTGCTCATAAGCTGCAGCCGGGTCGGCGCACAAGTCGAACGCCCGATGCAGCGTTATCTTCATTCCGCCTGCTGCCATCATCAATTCTTTCATCTGCTCCAAATGAAGACTTCCGTCCTCTCTCAGGCAGCCGATGACAATGCCTTCCGCTCCCTTTTCCCGAAAAAGCTCTGCCTCCTTTCTCAAAATGGCAAACTCATATTTTGTATAAAGAAAATCACCAAAACGTGGACGCAAAAGAACTCTCACCGGGAGTCTGCAGCACTCCCTGACCTGCTCAAATAATGCAAGCCCCGGTGATATGCCTCCTGTCACCAGCGCCGCGCACAATTCCAACCGGTCCGCACCGCCTTCCTCCGCCGCTATTGCAGATTCCACACTGTCTACACAGCATTCTAACGTATATCGTCCCATAAACCGTTCCGCCTTTTCCTTTTTTCTCTCTTATCCTCTCTTCCCTATCCTCTAGTCCCGATAGTCTTCCCGTATGAACGGAAACGCAATTTTCTTCTCCGTCAAAAGCCCGTACTTCTCAGGATGCCTGTACGCATTGCCGTGCACTTCCTTTTTCCGGTATCCGCGGAGCATATCAACGTCCAGTTCCGCAAGATAAATCCCTTCCGTCTCTCCGGCTTCCAGGATACAGGTATCCCTGGAGCCAGGAAGCTCCGGAAGATAGGCAACACCGTCAAATACCGTCGAGCGGCCGTTGCAGTCCGGCTGGTCTTTCGGATAATTGCAGGTGGCGATTGCCAGCATATTCTCGTATGCCCGCCCCCTTAACTGCGACAAACGATTGATCTCCATCGGGCACGCATTCGGCACAAGTAAAAGTTCCGCCCCTTTCAGCATCAGAATGCGGGCGCTTTCCGGAAATTCCCTGTCATAACAGATCATGGAACCGACTTTTATTTTCCCCTTCGCCGTATCCAGATCCGCTACATAAAAATCCTCTCCGGCATTCAAACGGCATTCATCCCCAAAATCACAAGTATGTACCTTAGCATATGTATACTGTAATCTTCCGTTTCTGTCGAACAGGCATATCGTATTCCGCGGCAGAGGCTCATGCGCTTCCAGAAAGGTAATCCCGACCGCCATATCGAGTTCTTTTGCCAAATCCGCAAAAGAACTGACAAATTCACCGTCGACCGGAACCGCCAGCGCTTTCAATTCAGCAATATCCTCCGGAATCAAATACCCGTTATTCCACATCTCCGGGAATAATGCGATATCGGCCCCCTGCTGCTTCGCCTTTTTACAAAATTCGATTCCCTTCTGCAGATTGCCCTGTACCGTTCCCGTGCCCGCAATCTGCAAAAGCGCGATTTTCAATTTATCCATCTCTATGACTCCGCTCCCTTCTTCGTGTGCAAATTTATATTTTCCGATGTGCCCTCCCGCTTTCCACTCCTGCCAAAATGCAGACACGCCTCGGGACATGCTTCGATACATTTCCCACAGCGGATACATTCCGGCGAGCGGGATATTTCGGCTATGGAAAGCGCTGCCGGACACGCTCTTTCACATGCTTTACAGGAAATGCAGCGTTCTTTCTCCCAGTGAATCTGTACCAGACTGAAACGGTTAAAAAGTCCATAAATCGCTCCAAGCGGGCACAAATACTGACAGAATGGACGAAAATATTTTATGGAAAGAATAACAATCAAAAGCAGAATGCCAAACTTCCAGAAAAACAGGCCCCCAATCTGGCTGCGCAGCGATTCATTCGCGCTAAGCAGCGGAATCGCTCCGAGCAGCGTTCCGGAGGGACATAAATATTTGCAGAAAGCCGGAACCTTTGCAAATCCCCCAAAAAGAAACATGGAACCGACACCTACCAACAACAGAAGCACCGCATATTTTCCATATTTCAAATACCTGTGAAAAGGCAGCGTTTTCTTTTTCCGAAAGACAGGAATCTTATGTAAAAGGTCCTGAACCAGCCCGAACGGACACAGCCATCCGCAGACGAACCGCCCAAGAAGGCTCCCGAACAAAAAGAAAAATCCAATCATTGCAAAAGGTATCTGAAATCCCTGCTGATTCAGCAACGCCTGAAGCGCACCAATCGGGCATGAGGCAAACGCCCCCGGGCAGGAATAGCAGTTCAGTCCGGGAACACAGACATATTTCAGTCCGCCCCGGTATATTTTCCCGTTCAGGAATCCATAAGTATAACCATTTGTAATAATGGTAAAAAGGAGTTGTACTGTCAGCCGTATTTTTTTCATCATACTTCACACTTCCCGCATGTCGCCACAGGCGACAATCAATTCACTTTTATCCAATCCCGATACATTCCATACAGATCATGACCGCCTTCTGCCAAATGACAGCCAGCTGCCCCTGTGCGGCTCCTATGGCCAACAGAATCACTCCGGCAAGCACGCCGCAGAGCCACTGTCTATTTTTCCGCCAAAAGCCCATCAATCTTTTCCTCCCATGCCGATTTCTCCATAGCGCCGACAACGGTATCCAACAAGACGCCGTTCTCATCAAAAAAGAAAGTTGTCGGCACCGCCATGACATCCGTCAAAAGCGCATTGTAAAGCGACTCATTGATCAGCAGATGCGTATAGGCCGCTCCTGTCTGCTCAATCAGCGCTTCTGCCATATCGACGGCTTCCTGCTGCGCATTCTCCGGCACATCGCTGATAATGCCGATAATCTGAAAATCCCCGGTATCATACGCCTGTGCCAGTTCACCGAGGGCCGGCATTTCGTTCAGACAGGGATTACAATAGGTAGCCCACACATTGACCATCGTAATCTTCGACTGCGCAAAGATTTCGGAAGAAACTGCGTTGCCTTCCATATCATGCGCTTCAAAACCAGTCTGTCCGACCAGGTCTTCAGGAACCGCTAACGGCGCATCCTGCTGGCCGGCGCCTGTCTGTTCTGTTTCTTTTATTTGTTCTGTTCCGTCTTTTCCCTGTGCGTTTCCGCCGGCGCAGCCGCCAAGTAATGCAGCCGACAGGAGAAACGGCAGGATAATTGATTTCTTTTTCATAAATTGTCCTCCGATAATTTATTTTACACCAATATTGATTATTTTAACATACCCAGCCCTCTTTTTACCATTTTCTCCCAAAAATCCCATGTGCAACCTGAAATTGCGGAAATGTAAGCGTAAAGCGATAGATATTCTAATGTTGTATGCTATGATTATGCTATGCAGAAGAAACCGGCAGGAGGAAAAGATATGACATTCGGGGAAAAATTATATCAGTTAAGAAAGGCGCACGGACTTTCCCAGGAAGCCCTGGCAGAAAAACTCAATACCAGCAGACAGGCCGTCAGCAAATGGGAAAACAATAATGGATATCCCGAAACGGAAAAAATCATTTTAATCGGCAGGCTGTTTCAGGTAAAACTGGATGATCTGCTGATCGATGACAGGGATATCCACGCTGATAAAGAACAAACGACGCAGAAAGAAACACAGGGATTTTATGTGAGCAGGGAAACCGCTAACGGTTTTCTGCTTTATTATAAAAGACAGTTCCTATTATTGTCTGCGGTATGTGGAATCGCCATAGGCTGTAATGCCGTATCTTATACATCTACGGAACATTACTTTTTTGTCTCCAATGTTGCACCGATACTTACGACAATATCGATTATGATGCTGCTCGCGATTGCAATCTATATTGCCCTAAAACAAAATCCCTATCGCATACTTCGAAAAAAAGAACTTATTTGGTCGGAAGAGGTACGAAAAGAAATACAGGATGAATTTTCTAAGATGAAAAAAATACTGGTCAGCGGCATTGCCCTTGGACTTGTAATATTTGGAATAAGCAACAGCGGCTGGGGACTTTCCATATTTGAAAATATGAATTACAGGGATATTCTCTTTTACCTTGTATTTTCAATGGTACTGACGGCGGTCAGCGGATTTATTACCTTTTTTTGTATCGGTATCTACTGGTCTTATTCGATATTGCTCCGAAATCCGGAAAGGTGGTAATACGCATGAAGGAATATCGTTATATCGAAGTGAGAAATCTTGTAAAAAATTATGAATCAGAGCATATGAGCGTAAACGCGGTCAATCATGTAAATTTCTATGTGGATAAGGGCGAGTTCATTGGAATTATGGGAGCATCCGGCTCGGGAAAGACCACCCTGTTAAATATCCTTTCTACCATAGATACGATGTCGGACGGTCAGATTTTTTATGACGGCGCTGATATTTCAAGGATGAACGAAGATGAACGTTCGGACTTCCGGCAGAAAAATCTTGGATTCGTTTTTCAGGATTATAATCTCTTGGATACATTGAGCATTGAAGAAAATATCATGCTTCCCATGGCCCTTTGCGGGAAAAACAAAAGCGAAATAGAAAACCGGGTTAAGAGTATTTCGGAAACTTTGAATATTTGTGATATTCTGGATAAATTTCCGTACGAAGTGTCCGGCGGGCAAAAACAGCGGGCAGCCTGTGCAAGAGCGCTCATCAATCATCCGAAACTGATTCTTGCGGATGAACCGACCGGCGCATTGGACTCAAAGTCCTCCTCTATGCTACTCAATACCTTTCAGATCATGAACAAAGAATTGAGCGCAACAATTTTAATGGTAACGCATGATGTCTTTTCAGCATGCTATTGTGATAGAATCCTGTTCTTGAGTGACGGTAGAATATGCGCCGAATTAGAGCGTGGAAACATAAACAAAAGAGATTATCTGGACCGCATTCTTACTCTCCAATCTACGATTGGGGATGAAATCGGAAATTGGCGGTAAATAGGTTGAAAAATCAAAGATTTTTCAACCGCAAGTTTGTGCTTGCGCCCAAACTCGCAGGTTGAGAGAAGGCATGATTATTAGATTGAGAGAAAGGAATTGCTATTTCTATGATAAATGAACTCACAGGTAAGATTGCATTACGAAACGCCCGCAGATTGTGGAAAGATTATTTCAATTATTTTCTGACTTTATGTATGATAACCGCCTTTATGTTTTCTTTCCATTCCCTGCTCTTTTCAAAAGATATTTATAAAATGATTCATTATGGAAATACCGGAGAACTATCTACCGCGGGAACCATGCTGCTTACTTTTATGGCAATTTCCACGGCAGTAATCCTCTTCATTGTCGCCTGGCTGATGAATTATATGACACGATTTATTTTGGAAAAAAGGAGCCGGGAATTTGCCATTTATTTATTATCGGGAATGAAGAAAAAACAAATCGCAGCGCTTTATTGGAAAGAGAATTTCTATCTCGGTATATGCGCTTTCTTTATCGGCCTGCTTCTTGGCAGTGCATTGCAACAGATATTATTTTTTATCTTCTACAAAAGTATTGGAAAACATTATGAATTTACAAAACAAGACCTGCAGACAATCCTGATCGTTGTTTTTGTAACGGGCATTTTATACTGGACATGCTTTTTCGCCGCCCTTTTTCGGAATAAAAAGACCTTTTCCCGTATAGAGATCATCTCCCTGATCAATATGGATAAACAGAATGAAATGGTGAATGAGAAAAGAATTTCCACATGGAAATGGTTTTTCTTTCTTTCGGTTGGAAATATATTGTTTCTATATTTTCTGATCTTTGCCGGCAAGATAACAAAACTGACTGCGATCATGGAAATGGTCGGGCTTACTTTCACATTCTATTTTTTTTACCTGGGACTTTCTGCTTTTCTGATGAAATATATAAAAAACAAAGGAAACCTGCTCTACAAACGGGAATCTCTTTTTTTAATGAGACAGTTTTCCTCAAAAATAAGAAATACCTGTTTTGTATTAGGAACATTAAGTCTTTTATTTATGTTCGCCCTCGTAGGCAGTTCGCTTGCACTTATGCTGAGCGATTACCAAAACAGACAATTGGATGTGGAATATCCGTTTGACATTATTATCATTCGTGACGATATCGGGTACAATTTTTCCAAAGAGGAAGCATTAATAAGCGAAAGTGTGGCGATAAAGGATACACTAAAATACTTTGTCTATCAAAATGGGACTAGCGATATGGGCGATTTTTTATATCAAAATCTAAGGCTGTTTTCCGACCGGGACAGTAATCCGGCTATGGCAGAAGGAAAACGTGCCGTGGCCTATTATGACCATGATGTCTACATGGGAATCACCGATTATAATCATTTGCGAAGAATGCTTGGTCTGACGCCTGTTATTTTACCGGATGATCAGTTTTTAATTCATATATCGAACCGGGTATATCAGGAAATCAGGGATAAGCGTATCGAACTGGAAAACAGCCTGCACACAGGGCTTGACTTTGCCGGATTTAAAACGGAAGGTTTTGCACAAAACGGACATAATGGAACGGATTATTTACTGGTCGTGCCGGATGCCGAACTCACGGAGATGAAAAAATATTTTTCGCTTATGGCCGTTATGGCACAGGGAAACGTGCCGGAAAGCCTATCGGAATCTCTTTATGAATCGGCCGGAAAAATCAGGGGATATGATGAACTTGCCGATTACATCAAAATCGGGAGTGAAGAACTCTTCTTAATGCCCGCTTCAATACAGGTCAGAAGCCGTGAAGTATTAGAATTAAGATTTTTGATGAGTACCCTGTCATTTCCTCTGTTCTATATCGGGCTCGTATTCTTGTGTGTATCGCTGACTGTTCTTTCCGTACAGCAGCTAAGCGATTCCAATAAGCATCGATTCCGCTATCAGATTTTGAACAGACTCGGCATGCGGAAAAATAAAATCAGAATCGTAATGGCAAAGCAGCTGTTTTTCTATTACCTGTGTCCCGTTATCCTTTCGGTCATTATCAGCGCGGCGTTCATCTTGTATATAGGGCGGCAATTTGTTGCTTATACGGGAATAGGAACAAATTGGGGATTTTATTTCGGAATTTCACTCCTCGGCTTTCTCGGAATATATATTTTGTATTTTGGCGTGACCTGTATTCAGTTTGTGGGGAGTGTTGAATAGCAGCCTGCTCCCCTTCTCACATATTTCATAGATCTCATCATACTTTGCCTCAATCAACGGTGTCATCTTCCCCGTCTGTTTTTCCAAAATCTTTCTATAGAGAAAATAAGGAAATATCCATCCAAGAAATGCCGGTACAGCGAGGAAGATACACAAGAGGATATGCGGCGGCTGTGCCGTTATGGCAAATACAGAGCCCGCCATAAAAGCGGTTCCGATCATTCCAAGAATGAGCGCCCAGACGGTCGCCGCCGATGACTTGTTTTTTTCCAGCATCTGGATTTCAGCTACACACGCCTCGAAGTTCCTCTGCAGCCGGGTAAGTTCCATTTTATTCACGATCTTACGGTCGCGTTTCAGATGGAGCGTCGTCTTGGAGCCGCTTCCCGCTTTTCCTCTCATGCCATTCTCCGGAATATTTTCATTCACTTCCCAACCGAAATTTTCATAGCCGTCCAGAAGCAGGGAGACCATGCTGTTATCTGCCACGATTTCTTTGTATTCATATCCTATATAATTCTTTTGCTTTTTTTCAGCAAATGCTCTTTCTTCCTTATCATCCATTCTTTTGCCTACCTCCTCCTAAACCTCTGTTCCGACCGCGGGAAGCGTTACCAGAAAAGAACTGCCTTTCCCTACTTCGCTGCTGATCTGGATTTCTCCGTTCATCAACTCCAACACCCTTTTTACCAATGCAAGGCCAAGTCCGTTCCCTTCCGTGGAATGAGAAGTATCCCCCTGATAAAATTTATCAAAAATACGGTTCATGCTCTCTTTCGCTATGCCGCACCCTGTATCCGACACCGATATCCTGATATGCTCTTCGTCCGATGTCTGCCGGACTACAATGCTTCCGCCCCGCTCCGTAAATTTCACTGCATTGGAAAGCAGATTGTTCCAGACAAGTTCCAGCAGGTCCGCATCCGCTTCTATCATCGCCGTATCTTCAATATCCGCTTCCAGATTCAGTTCCTTTTCTTCTACTGCATCTTCAAATAAAAAGATACTCTCACACAGCTGCCTGCATACATCGTATACCTCTATCTCCGGTGTGATATTCTGATGTTCCAGCCTATTCAGTTTCAGAATATTACTGATTAGAGAAGAAAGCCTTGCTGCAGCATCCTCAATCCCTTTTGCATATTCCTGCCTCTGTTCCGCCGATACCTGCTCTGCCCGTAAAAGCTGAGCATAATTTTTGATGATCGCTATCGGCGTTTTCATCTCATGAGATACGTTGGAAATAAAATCCGTCTTTAAAGTCTCGATACTCCCAAGTTCCTCTACCATTTTGTTAAAATCCAGAATCATGACATCCAGATAATCCAGTTTATCCGCCGTATGCAGAGGTGGTACATATACGGAAAAATCTCCCTTAGCAACTTTTCCGGCTGCCTCTGCCATGCTGTGGAGGGGTATTTCATAAGTATTCCTCACCCTTTTCCTCGTATATACTGTAATTCCCACTGCTGCGATTCCCCAGTATAAGATAGGCACAACAGACTGGCTAAAATCATTCCATTGGAGGTCATTCATCAGCACGATCAATCCTGTATGAATGCCGGACATCAGGAGCAGGACGCCGCTGTAAATTGCAAAAAGAGAAAGCGTAAATCGCTTTTCTTTTACCCTTCCTTGATAATCGTCTCTCTCTTTTTTTAAACAGAATCGGGATTGTTTTGTTTACCTGTCTTACCGTACGCGCAAATTCAAAACCGTCGATTTCCGGCATCATGATGTCAGAAATAATCAGTTCATACAGATTGTTATACATTTCCTCATAAGCTTCCTTTACACTCAAACAGCCTTTTGCCAAAAAACTGCTGTTATTTAAATAGGTGCAGACAATCTGATTCAGCTTTACATCATCTTCCACTACCAATATATGAATCACGAACCGCTTCTCCTTTCCCAACTTTCTTCACCCGCCTGGCCGCGTGTATTATCATATAAATTGCCATCCCCAGCACGATGATGCTTACGCCCGCTCCGGTAGATGCCGTCATAATCTGCCGGAAATCCGCATCATCCGCCGCCCCAAACTGCGTCAGCATAGCCGTTTCCAGCGAGAGCATGGATACCATTGCCGCCGTCAGGTTGATCACTTTGGCTGCTGATAAAACGGGACTTCCATATTTTCTGAATTTGATCACATTCCAGACTGCGATGATCGTCGCATAGAACGTATACATCGCCATAACATAAATCAGTACTCCGGGATATTCAAATCCGCTGTTCTGATGTACCACGAGAATAATAATGCCTGCCAGCACAACGTTCATAAACAATAAACTGATACCACACAGACGGTATCTTCTCCATTCAGAAATTTTGTTCCGGCCAGACCGTTCTTCTTTCCGCACATGATGAAGCAGAGAAAGCCGCATGGCAGCGAGCAGGATATAATATACTGCAAGTGTTACGAACCATACGGATTTATAGCGGATTCCCGAAAACAGCTTGATGCCTGTATACAGAAAGTTGATGAAAAACCCCTGATATAAAGCAGCCTCTGCCCTGAAGGTATCTTCCTTCAAATACCTGTCAACTAAGGAGATACCCAGCACCTTCTTAACGAGCGCTTTCTCCCCTATTCCCCGTCGACCCCAACGAACGATACGCACAATTCCCGTCACCGTAATCGTAAGTGCATAAGCCGATAAAAGATATGAGGCATAAGCAATCGCCGGATTCACATTTTCACCTGCGAGTGCATAAATAACGAACAGATAAGCCGGAACCGAAATCAGGAGGGTCGGAATCGGTGATAGAAAAAATAGTTTTTCCAATATCCTTTTTATCCTTTGCAAACTCATCGAACACCTCTCCTGTATCAGATTATAGCTTATTTTAATCCTTTAATAAAGGGAATCAGGCAAAGGAGCGCTACAATTCCTATGATCCCGATGATGATACCAACGACCATATTATTCCATACCATCGTAAGACACATACCAACACCGAACAACAAGAATCCCACAATTCCAATCAGCATTGCGCCAATTGTCTTTCCTGCAAGTTTGACCGGCTCTTTGTTTTCCGTTTTTCGCCATACAAGCACCATGATCAACAGTACGGCTATTCCAATCACTCCCATAATAACGCCGGGCTGAAACGCATTCCATTCCGGAATCAATGCCATACACATACCGAGTGCAAATAAAATTCCGCCGACTGTTCCTAAGATCATCGCAACAAATGTACTTTTTTTCATGCTTCCATACCATCCTTTCTGTTCTTTGCACTTTTTTCTTCTCTTTCCCTCTGCTCTGCCGCCAACCGTGTCTTCGCTTCCTCCACGGACTCGCCTTCTTTCGTCAAAAAATTATCTACGAATTTATCAGCGATTTTGTTAAAGCCTTCGACCGCACCTTCCTCAATTTTTTTGCAGCCGCTGACTACGCCTTCTTCGATTTTTTTGTAACCGCCGACTACGCTTTCGGCAATTTTTTCATTTGCTTCTACTAATTTAGATTTTGCCATGTTTCTTCCCTCCGTTTTTGTTCGTTTCATTTGATGGTATGAGAATAACATGGCATTGTTTATGGAATGTTTGGGTTTTGTTTACGAAATGTTAATTGTGGGGAATTTTCCTTGAACGCCTGGCGGCTGCCGCGGTGCTCTTCACAGGGAAATACAAGCATTTCCCTGTTCTTCGCTACTCGCGCAAATAAGGATTTATTGAGTTGATTTTTAGAAATTACACCATCTTTACACCATTGCCTTCAGCTTCTAATTTGCTCATTTCCGATATGAGCGTGTCTTCCGTCACATGGCAGTATTTAGAGTTTTAAGAAAATAAGCATGGATAATCTAAGGGCATTTGAGAAAGAAATACTGACTAAAATCCATTGCAGAATCCACCAATGCCAAACCTAATATTTCATGAGAGTTAAACCGAATAAAATCTTTGATTCTTTCTTCTTTTTTTTAAGCGGTACCGCTCAATTTTTGAGTACCATGCCGGTAAAATACAACAACAAAACCATCATCTGGTGTTTCAAACTCTACCCTGCATCCTGCTTTATCACAGGTATCCTTAATCCGATTTAATCCTGTTGCAAAGCTTTCCAGCTTAATATCTAATAAATTTTTAAATGACTTCGGGGGGCACTGTCTATGTCTACACCTATCAGCAATAGACAGTAATCTATTTTTTAGGCAGATAAATTCATTTATCCTTCCACGCCATAAAACTCTATTTTCCAGTCATCTTCCTCTTTGACAAGTATAAATGTTAGATACAGAAACATATCTTCATAGTTACTGTCCCTGAATTCCATGGAAACATTACATTTCCCATTTTCAATTTTTTTCTCATCAGTATCTGACAATCCCTTCACAGTTAAATCACTTATCGCTCCTGTACCCTCATATATATCGATCTCCCCTTCATATGTACTTGCCAGAAACTTCTGAACGCCATCAGCATTGCCATCAAAATATGATTCCGCAAACGTCTCCAAAACAGCTCTGATTTTCTGACAATCTTCATCTCCCAGGTATTCGCCTGTCCCTATGATATCATTCGCCTTTTCATTATTATCTGCTCCATTCGATAATGCAAACGTATTCACAATCACAGGAAATTCTCTTCCCCATCCGTCTTCAAAATCAACCGGATAAGAATAGAATATTCCCCATACGTTACTTTCAAACACTTTCTGTTCGACATGATATATCAAATCTCCCTCCTGTTTCCACCACTTATGGGAGTCCTCCTCCGCATAACCATCATCTTCAAGTTTCTGATTAACAGAATCCACTGATTCGCCTTCAAAATGTGTTATCCAAAGTGTGACCTGTTCATTGATATCAGTTGTCCATAGGTCAGGAGCAGATAGATGCCACTGCTCATCATCAGGCAGATAGAGGAAATATCCATTACCAATCGCAAGCGTAGCCTGTTTTTGCTCCTGCTCCCCCTCTTTTGAAAAGGTAAGTGTGATTGTATTTTCCAATGTATTGTTATCAGCAGAAGCATTGTCAACAGACATCGATTCAGTTTGAGCTGCTTCCCGCTCAGACTGTTCGGACACATTTCCC
Source organism: uncultured Lachnospiraceae bacterium (assembly GCA_947178125.1). Lineage (GTDB taxonomy): Bacteria > Bacillota > Clostridia > Lachnospirales > Lachnospiraceae > UBA3282. The sequence goes on from CAMWXB010000001.1 coordinate 85,151, forward strand.
ATATCTTCATTTGCTGCGTCCTCGCTTCTGATATCCTCTCCTTCCATATTCTCTTCTTCCGTATTCTCTTTTGTAACAGAACATCCTGCCAGCGTTCCCAAACTGATTGTTAAAACAACTGTACATATCAATATGGAAATCCCATTTTTCTTTCTGTTTCGAATCAAAATATTTTTCAAACATTTTTTCATAATCTTTGTACCTCCATAAAATTTCATTGATAAAACGGTTTTCCTGACACATCGCTTATGAAGCATGGACAGCACTCAACAATAATACATCGATATGGCGTCTAAACGCCAGCGTATTTCCCATATATTTATCCTCCATATTATACGTTTGTATAATTCATTATACGGCCGTATAGCGGAACTGTCAAGATAAACCTTATCAAAGCTAAATCACTGCAAAACAAAAGGAACTGCATTTATCCGCAATTCCCTGTCATTGTATCATATTATTCCTCTACCTTAACCAGTTCCACTACATCATTCGAATCTCCTTCGGAAAATGTCTCAACGATTCTATCGTACAATCCTCAAAATAAGCGGTCGCACTTCCAAAGAGAAAGTCAATATCACCATAGATATAACATTCCTTATAATATTGCCTCCCATTGATGCGCAGCGCGATCAGCGAAGCAATCCCTCCCATATCAAAATGTTCCCATAAACGCTGCTGCATTCTCATCCCGAAAATGGCAGACACTTCTATGCCTGCCACGTCCCCATTGCTTCACCGTCCTGGTCACTTTACCGTCCTGATTACTTTAGAAAGATAATATCCCACAAATATAAACACCCCCATAACTGCTGCATAGTCAATAAGAAAAAGTATAAGAGGTTCCTCAAAATTAAAGAAGACAAATTGATTCTTTAGCAGCATATAATTTCCTATATCCCTTTTGGCAAAAGCATATATTCCATATCCCGCTGTCAAAAAAGCAATCCCGCGCAATACCCATTTTCGGATTTCAGATGGCTTTACTATGTACTTTTGAGCTATACCCAGAATCATGCTCCAGTGCAGCCCCAAGTGAAGACTCATGAACACGAACCCCCAATATGCAGCCAGCATATGCAGTGTTCTTGCAAAAAACGCCCACCCCGAATCGGGAGAAAAGAAATCCGTCTTCCACTACTGCCGCATTTGGTTCCAGGCTTTGAATCGTACTGATGGTGCTGGAAAAACGGCTGCCATTATGCACATTAAATGGAATGATTGTTTTACCGGAGAAGTCATATTCTTCAAAGAAACTGTACATGGCCATCGGCATATCATACCACCAGTTAGGATATCCCACAAAAATAACATCATAATCATCAAGATTTTCAATGTGGGAAATCAGTTCCGGCCGGAAACCATCATCCTGTTCGTCTGCTGCCTGATCGATCAGCGCGCCGCCATCTGCAGGATATATGGTAGACGTCTGGATAGAGAACAGTTCACCGCCGGTCTGTTCCTGAATCATATCTGCCACAGCCTGGACACGTCCTACTGCCTCCCCGTTAATGGTCGTATAACTGGCTGACGACACTGCATCTACGCCGCTGTTTTCAGCTGCGGTAAAATACGCAATTAAAATTCCGCTGTCTATTTCCGTTGCTGTAGAATCACTATTCTCAGCAGTCTGGTCATTTTCCTGTGCATCGGCTTGTATGTCGGCCTGCGCGCTGCTTTGCGAATTATCCTGTGTACTGTTTTGTGCATCGGATGCCGGAGTATTCTGCCTGCTGCCAGTATCACCGCAGGCAGAAAGTGAAATTATCATAACTGCTGCTAATATACATGAGAAGATTTTGGTTTTGAAAATTTTTTCAGTCATATATTTTACCAGTTTTTCTTTTCCTTTCTGCTGTCTATGCTGCTTCTTTCTCTCCCCGGCCATTTTGACGAACCATTCTACTATATTGGAGTCATAATGGGAAGAGATGGCGTTTCGTTGATTACAATTATGCTTTTCTGTTTTGGGTCAGATAGTTCAAATATAATCCCCCGTCTCCTATCTTCCTCATACCTTTTAATACAAATTCTACCGGTTTCCCTTCTGTAAAAGATGGTATCTGGGTAAATAAGGAAGCGGAACCGCTTCCTCCATCCGTCATCGGCGCCAACACAAGACTGAGTTCGTCAATCATGCCTGCCCGCAGGAAACTCCAATTAACAATACCACCTCCGCAGATCAGCACCTTCTCGATATGGAACAACTCATACAGCTTTTTCACTGCTATTTCACAATCCAGATTTTTTTCGCCCGCAATAATATAAGATACACCCTTTTTCCGCAGGTAAGCTTTATAGGATACCGGCGTAGATGCTGTCAGAACTTCGATTACATGAGCCGGTGTTCTTCCCCTGTTGCTGAACGTTCCCGACTCCCATCCAATCTCACCGTCTCAGTTCCCATGAACGGTCCTGCTATCTTTCCGTCCAGAGAACTTAAAATATGACAAATCACATAAGGCCTTTCCATACGGCATTCTTCCCTTCCTGCTGCCTGTTCCTTTGCCATGTCTTCGCCCTGCCTTTCTTATTACTTTACTTATCAATATAATTTAAACCGTTTGTATCCTGTTTACAGTATAAAAAAATTGAGACCTCTTCAGAAGTCTCAATTCGTTCATCAGTTTATACCAAAAGGTTATAGCTTGGATATGCTCATTTCATTCAACTTTCTGTCTCTATCTCTTTAAGAGACACTCCATTTTTATTCTTCCAGGCGCTTCTTCCATTAATACTATAGCCTACAACTATTTCTGCTGCAAGTGTAGGACTCGTAAATGTCCAATCCTGTGTAAAAGTTAAATCTTCGTCAACGATACCTTTATCCAATAATGATTGCCGTTTATTCACGACCGACTTAGGCAAAGATGCTGCTATGTTTTTCGCAATCTTTGATCCCTTTAATACTGCAAAACCTTCTGAAACAGGTTTCCCACTTGCCATAGTAACAGAACGCTCCTGTAAGGTAAAAAGAGAAGCTTTTCTATCATTTTTACTATTCACAGAAGGTTCTAAAATTTTATGCCCTAATACCCCTAAAATCAAACGCATATTATCAATGAACTCCTCCATTTCTGCGCGATCCATTTCAGAGATTAACGCTTCCGTCGGCACATTACTATTTACAACCTCATATCTTTTAGATTCCTTCGCCAAGATATAAAGATGATTTTCCAGATATTTTATATGCGCTTTATTTAAGTTATTATCCTTACTGATAAACACGATACACTCTGTCCAAAAATCTTTTTCAGAAAGATGCTGTTTGAGCCTGTTCAATATATTTTCAGCTTCTCCAATATAAACTTGCTCTTCATCTGTTTCATCATCGCACCCGAACAAAAAATACACACCAGTATTACTCAAATCATCTCTATCGGCACATTGATTAACATATGTACGCGGAATTTTATACGCTTTGCCTGTCCAATTAGAAAGTTCACTGATCCACCTTCCATCCGCCTGCCCATCAATCAAAAATTGTCGAATCGTCTTTCCTCTCACAATTATCCACCTCTCTTTAATAAACCGCCATCACCAGATCCATCCCCGGAAAAATCAAATTCCCGTCATCGCCAATACACTCTTTATTTTGCTCATAAATCTGCTCCCAGGAATTTCCGTCCCCGTATACCTTATCGGCAATTCCCCACAAACTCTCCCCTTCCTGCACCGTGACCGTAATCTGATAGCCAAACCTGCTGTCCTTCTCCCATGCCAGATTGGGCCACGCATAATCAGCCACGCACATCCACACATCCGACCACTCTTCTTCCGGCCTTTCCAACAGATTCATAAAATCCATTTCCACCAAATGCGCACAATCATAGGATTTGCAATTCCAGTCCGAAAACTCGTACATTCCCTTGCCAAATCCCACCGTCACGAGTCCTTCCCTGTAATAAAAAGCGGAAGTAGCGCGGTCGTCTATTCCAACGCCGGGAAAGCCGTAAATATAACCATTATAACGATCATTCGTTGGATAATAAATGTTCGTATCCCTTTCTGGCTCTCTCTCCATCCGATAACCGCCCATCAGGCAGTTCTGAATCGTGGCTGCGTTAGAAGAGCCCTCTGGTCTGGGGGCGTTCATGCTCTGGATATCACCAATCAATCCGCCTGTGCGGCTATATCCCGTCACATTTGCCCTGGTATAACATCCGGTCAGGCAGGAACCCATGCCCGTGATTCCGCCCACCTGGTCATACCCCGCCACAGAACCGACCATATAGCTGTTGCGCACGCAGCAGGCTTCTCCACCAACACCGCCTACACCGCAAAATCCGACCACATCGGCATGTACGGCGCACCCGTAAATATAATAAGCCTCTGCCGCTATGCCGCCTGCCCCGGAACCCTCCACCGTTCCTGTAAAGCTGCAATTTTTCACGGTAGAAGCGCTGCCCACAATACCGCCGGCAGAAGTTCCTACAATCTTTCCTGTCACATGGCAGTTCTCTATGAAAATGTCACCGCCTTCATACTGAATAAAGTTCCACATACCACCCATGACACCACCTGAATTATAGCCGCCCGTAATATTGCAGTCTTTGATATAAAGATTTTTTATGACCGTAGTTTTTCTGCTCTGATATTCTCCGCTGTCCAAATCTTCCCCGCGCAGATCTGTTCTCTGTCCAAACAGTCCCTGTGCCTGCTCTTCCGGGCGATTGATATAGAGTCCTGTAATGATATGTCCATCGCCATCGAAGGTTCCGTTAAAATATCCCGCATCCGTCGCATCGTAAGTTGCCCAATATGTCTCTCCTTCTCCCGATTCTTCGATTTTTTCCCAGAGAATATCATCCAGACTGTCATCTGAAATATCCCTGTAACCGATAGGCTCCCATCCCTCTTCTCCCGTACAATACGCCGAAAGGTCAATATCCGCAGTCAGCCGATAAGAGGCCGTGTTCGCCCTGATACCCGGCTCCACCTCCTCATTTCTGTTCACCAATTGGGCCAGCGTCCGCATATCCTCTGCCGACTGAATCAAATAAATCTGCCCTTCCTTTTCAAAAGCCGCCGTCTCCTTCGCATTGGCATAAAAACCTGCTTTCAAACACAGAAAAAAGAAAAGACCGATTCCTGCTTTTGTCCAAACCCGAGTCTTCATCTCTATATCCCCTCTACCCATCAATTTTTCAACCCTTATTATCGATCATTTGTTTATGCTGAGAAATGATACTTTTCTCGTGTTTTTTATTATTTGTTTCTTAAATCCTTGTACGCTTCCTTTGCAATAGATTCCATTACAGACTCATAAAATGCCTTATCTTCAAATAATTTGGAAAATGCTTTCATCTGTTCCATATAGCAGTTCTGTGCTACCTGCTTAAAAATCTCCGGAAAAATAGAGCGGTTAAATACTTCCTCATCATTTTTTCTGGCCTGCATCTGGATTTTTTCATTATACTTTATACACCTGTTATAAAGCTGCTCTACCATTACTCTGTCGCTTTCGACAAATATTCCCTGATATTTCTCATTGATCTTATCAATAATGGTATCTAATAATTTGTCTTCATCCGCACCTTTTCCGGAAACTTTCAGCGACTTCGGATTTTCCAATGTAGAAGTTTCTACCGTTGGATTCAAAGAAATATCGCCTTTGAATGTCTGCTCCAGTTTATAAAATTCCAGTTTCAGTTTATCCTCCAAGTCTACTGATTTTGCATCTACTGCCGGCGGCAGCATTTTCTCCAGATATTGTGTAAAATTAAATTCCTTCTGCAAAGATATGTCAAACATTCTGGATATTTGAGTAATATAGGAATACCATTTATTAAAATTATGAATTGTTTTCTTGTAATCGAACCGCTTTTCTTCTGATAATTCCTTATATCTGTTCACGACCGGCGTAAGCAGACCCGCCATCCTGCCCAGATCAGTATCGTTCTGTGGCGATTTTTTAAAAAGAATCCTTAATAATTTCTCTATATCATCATCATTGTATAAACCATAGTTCCTAAGCATAGTTCTGGTATCATAGATCAAGTTGACATTAATCTCCTGATCCAGTTCTGTACACTCAAAATATGGTTCAAATGCTGCCTTTATTTCTTCTGCTGTATTTACAAAATCTAAAACAAAAGTGTCTGTTTTGCCCGGACAGGTTCTGTTAAGTCTTGATAAAGTCTGTACTGCTTTCACGCCCTTCAGCTTCTTATCAACAAACATCGTGTGCAGCAAAGGTTCATCAAAACCTGTCTGATACTTCTCTGCAACAATCAGCATGGCATATTCATCTTTATTAAATTCTGCAGGTAATTGGCTCTCCTTAATTGTTGTGCCATCTTTTCTCTTATTCAGACCTTCCTCTGTATACTCTTCTTCTCCATCTTTCACAACACCGGAAAAAGCAACCAGAATTTCAAGTTCATTATAACCTTTCAGTTCCAGATATTTTTTAAATTCATGGTAATATCTGATAGCATGTAATCTTGATGCCGTAACTACCATTGCTTTTGCATTACCATTAATTTTATTTTTCGTAACACTTCGGAACGTTTCAATAATGATAGCTGTTTTCTGCTGTAAATTATGCGGATGCAATGACTCATACCGCTGAATTGCCTTTAAAGCCTGTGTAGCAGGAACTTCGGGATTCCCAGGCGTATTCTTCGCAATCTTATAGCAGTTCTTATATGTCATATAATTTTTCAACACATCAAGAATAAATCCTTCTTCAATAGCCTGCTTCATACTGTAAATATGAAATGCTCTGAATTTACCGTCAGGGAGTTTTTCTCCAAACAATTCCAATGTTGATTCTTTCGGTGTTGCAGTAAAGGCAAAGAAAGAAAGATTTTTATGCCTGCCGTGTGTGAGCATTTGTTCAACTAATCTGTCCTCATCATCTTTAATCTGTTCTTCCTCTCTACCTTCTATCTCTGCGAACTCTTTTAGCGCCTCCTCTGTATCAGCAAGAGCCGCTTTCAGCTTCTGTGCAGACCTTCCCGATTGGGAATTGTGTGCTTCATCCACAATGACCGCGAATCTTTTATCAGTGGTATCACTGATTTCGTCATAAATGTAGGGAAACTTCTGCAAGGTAGTAATAATGATTTTTTTGCCATCATTAATGGCATTCTTCAAATCAGAAGAATGTTTTTCATCATCTATTTTTTCAACAGTTCCTTTAACATGGTCAAAACCAAAGATTGTATTCTGTGTCTGCCTGTCCAAAACAGTTCTGTCATTTATAACAATAACAGAGGTAAAAACAGGTTCATCATTCTTATCGTGCAGTTCTGATAATTCGTAAGCAAGCCATGCAATAGAATTACTTTTCCCTGACCCGGCACTGTGCTGAATAAGGTAATTCTTACCTCGATAATTCTTACCAGCACTGTTTTCTTTTACATCCGCAATCAATTTCGTAACAACATCCAGTTGATGATATCGTGGAAAAATAAGTTTAACACTTTTCTTTTTCGTTTCCACGCCATTTTTATAGACAACCTTCTCTTCCGCCACTCTTTGGATAAATTTATGTATCAGTTCGAGCAGGTTGTCTTTTGTGAGTACTTTTTCCCATAAATAGGAAGTCGTATAACCATTGAGGTTTTCCGGATTGCCTGCTCCGCCCACTTCTCCTGCTCCATTAGAGCCTTGGTTGAACGGAAGAAAAAAAGTTTCTTTTCCCGCTAATTTCGTAGTCATTGCTATTTCATATAAATCAACTGCAAAATAGACCAAAAATCTCTTATCGAACTGAAAGCATAATTCTTTTGGGTTTCTGTCATACATAAACTGCTTTTTCGCATTAGAAACGGACTGTCCTGTTAATTGATTTTTCAATTCTATTGCTACGACAGGAATGCCATTCACGGAGAGTACCATATCGATGCTGTTCTCATGATGGACAGAATATTTGAACTGCCTCGTGCAGGTCACAATATTGCTGTTATAATCGTCAATGACCTGCTGACTTAATTTATTATTTTCCTTAAAAGCAACAATCGCAATCTTTGCCCCTCTGTCCTCAAAACCATGCCTTAGCACATATAAAAGCCCGAAGGTATCAACACTTTCCTGAAATCTCTTATAAAATTTCTTTTCTGCATCCGTACCGTAATTTCTTTCGTATCTCTCCCATTGTTTGGGTTGCGTTTTCTTGACAAATGCAATCAATTTGGGCAGATCGACCGCTTTTTCTCTGTCATAGGTCTTTAAATCGCCTTTGGTAAAACCGCCTTGAGAGAGCATATAGCTTTCTATGTCAGATTCGAAGCGTTTTTCTTTTGTGTCCATGAAATGTTTCCTTTCAACTCTTTCTCTGCAATATCAATGGTATCATTTTTCCATCAGTGCATCAGCAAGCCGTTCACTTTTTTCACCTAGTATTTTTTTCTGCTGTTCTCTGCCCCACTCAACTGCTTTTTTTAAATCTTCCGGTCTTTCACTCAAGATAACACGTTCTTCACCCATACGCGCACCTTCTGGTGATTATTATAATCAATAGCTTTATTTAAAAAAATAGCCCTTTTAAATCATATTTCCTGTTCTTTTTCCGTTTTCGTTCTCATTATGCCATCAGAACGATAAAATATTTATTATTTACCAAGTTCAGCAAGACAGTCATCCAAAATCATAAATGATACTGCAGACAACTCACATACTTTCCTAATCAATTCACAATCTCTCGATTTCTTATCTACTACTACCACTCGATTCTCATTTTTGGCAATAGCTATAATAAACGGAATGGCAATAGGTATATTACGCAGCATCTCCATTGATAAAGGTAAAATTTTAAAAACATCTTTTTGCACTAATTCTCCTAATATAACCGATTCTTTTTGGCTTATCTCTCTAAACATTTTTTTATGCTCATCTAGCCATATATAAGAATCCGTATATTCTAATAGACCTTCTAATCTTTTTCGTGTTTCACGTTCAGCTATTATATCGCCTTCATTACATGCTTTTATAAATTGCTTATATAATTCTGGAACTGCTTTGATAGGAAATTGTTCAAGCATATAAAATAACGCACTATCGTCCAAAATATACTTCATCAGTATGCACCTCCAAATCTCATTGAGGCCAACTTTGAAATATGTATTGGTTTCAACTTTGTATACATACCAACCTGAGCTTTTGTTATTTGTCCTGAATAATACGCACTAAAAACTTTATTCAAATACGCATTACCAAGATAACTCATTCTTGTAAAATAGAAATTACCACCGGATGACTTACTCTCTCTAAAATATAATATTTTCTGATCTCGATAGTAAGACGCATCAATTTTATCTTCTTTTAACAGCCTATACATTACCGCATCGTTACTTACACAATAGCGTTTTGCCAATGTGCGAATAACTTCTTCATTTTCAAAGTCATCGTACAAGCTAAGCTGATGTCGGAAATCTTCTTTTGGTATCAAAAAGAAACTTGCAAAATTATTACAAGCATTCTCCTCATTTTGAGATATATAGTCTACATCTGCTTCTCTACAAAAAATATGATAAATCTCATGAAAGAGTGTAAATAATTGTCTGGTAAAAGTGGTTTTATTATTTAATAATATAATCGGATATTCTTCGTCATAAATACACAATCCCGATACGGTGTTATCTTTAAAAGAATCTTTAAATACATATATACCAATATCATATAATTTATCCCTAAGATACTCTAATAACTGATCTGCATGATTGTATGATACTTGCTTATCTAAACTCAAATCCAATAATTGACGCAAAACACATATAAGCTTTTCACCGTCCTTGCATTCATGTTGCTTCATCAAATCGAAAAAGGTTTTTCCTTTTTCATCTTTATATAATTCAGATAAATTTAATTTATAAATATTGGCACTCTCCATTAATTCCTTTATTCGCTTCGATGGCTCTTCATTACCAATACGTCTAAAGGCAACTCTATCCACCTCATATTTCGCTACACTCTTTTCAAAAAAATAAAACATCGGCTTGTTATAAAAATCTGACAATTTCTCCAATTGCGCATATGTTGGAAAATCATTTCCATTCTCATATTGCTCTAATACCGAACTTTTAATCTTTGTCTTTACTGAAACTTCTTCTATCGTAAGAGCATAATATTCCCTAGCAAATCTTAATGCATCATTATTAACTGATACCATTCTTGCCATCATTATCCTCCTCTCTATACAGAAAACTATATGTATTCATATATTTGCTTGAAATTTCCGGCAACAATGCCTTCACATTTCGTGTCAATTCCATAAATTTTTCTTTATCAATTATCCACTTAACACAATAAGCTACCTTAGGATATCCATTTTTTACTGGAATTTTATCTTCCTTAACAATAAGATTCGATAGATTTCGTCTGCCTGCATTTATTAAAAATTCCGCACTCGGTGTAAAATGAACGCCTATCCAATTGCACGTCTCATGCCAACTTGCACATTCATCAATTCCAGGCCCTATCATAATATTATTTTTTGTATTATACTCTCCAAAAGTTATTGCTCCTCTAATTGGATATCCCTTTGTAACACATTCTTCCAAAATATATTTTGCTATCTTTGCATGCAATTTGAGTAATTGGACTTCATCACATTTAAGTAATTTGGGGGTAAATATTGCTATTGTATCAGAAATGCTAATCAGTTTACTTAATTCCAAATTACTACTATACTCAAATATATCATAGGTAAATTCCTGAACTTTCATTTCAATGTTTTGAATTAATTCACTGACTGTTTCCAAGTGATTTCTATTGCTACTCTGCCACAGCCCCTTCCAGCCCAAAAAATCCATAAAAGTAATTGCACCATTCTGCAGCTTATAACTACATCCTTTACTATATCTATTAATTTCTTCAGAAATAGCATTCAGCTTTTCCTGCAATTCATAATGTACCAAATCTTTTTGTTGTAATAATTTCCTTATTTTTCCTACAACTTCATCTGGCAATTCTATAAAGTAATCATTAATATATTCTATGAAGAACACATTTGTCATGTCATTTTCAAACAAATATAATTCAAAATTTTTATTAACAAAATACAGGTCATATTCCTTACTACAAATATTGGAAAATAATCTCATATAAAAAATATGATTTTCCACATAGTATTTTTTTCTTTTTCGCTTTCCACAAAACTTATATGCCACTAATTCATAAAAGGCTTCCGAATTATCTAAAAAATAATCGAGCACTTGTGACTCGAGAATACCGTCCGTCTCATCATTTACAGAATATTTTTTAAGCAACGGATTTTTATCAATAGTATAACTGGGATGTTCTGCTTTTATTTCTGTAAAAAAATGATATGATACTTTTTGTATTTCATTGCCGATAATCTTCTGTTCATTAGTAAGCGCTTTTTTACTAACAAATTTTGTTTCTACTATTTGTTTTATTAAGTTTTTTACTTTATGGAGTTCATCCATGTTTTAGTCTCCTTCAGTTTCTCTTATGTCCATTATCTATTCTAATTATACCATTGACTACTAGTCTATTCAAATATCGTCTCTAATTTTTTTCTTTCCTGTCACATATTCATAAATAAGTGATTTTTTATAATTTTCTAAATCTGCCAGCAATTCTTCTTTCTTTGCAATTAGCTTGTCTATTTCAGGACATCTTTCGTCTAGATATTCCACAATTTCCTTCTGTTCTGCTAATAAAGGTAACAGAACAGGCAAATTAGCATTTTTTTCAACTGAAACTCTTTTCAATCCCGCACCCTGCATAAGCATAACTAATTGCTCTTGAACAAATTTTGCTTGTAAATTGTAATCCAAATAATAAGGATTGACCAACTCCAAATTAGGTCGAATAATAACCAATGATGAGGCAACTACAAACTCTCCTTCAAAATCAACCACTACTGTTTTTCCGACTGTTCCATCTTTACTTATTAACACGTCATTTATTTGCGGTTTACAGCCATTTTTAACAAGCTGATGATAACTTGATTCAGACGTTTTTAAGCAATCTTCAAAATCAATCATATGATTCCCTAAATTTACAGTAGAAATAAAGTCATATATACCATTATTTGTTTCAGGAGAAGTATGAGCCCCATCTGTGACTTTTTCAGAAATCACTTTTACTTTTGTTAATCTCCAATGGCTAGGTATACTTCCTATCCAATCGTTTTCAGAATCTTTCATTTCTACATCAGGATTTAATCCCTTTGTCACAACTTCCGTAATAATTGCCTGTTTATATTTCTTATAATCTTCAATCGTTTCCTTTGTTCTTGCGATAACGGAGTCAATTTCTCCAACTTTTTCATCAAGAAAATCTGCAATTTTCTTTTGTTCTTCAATAGGAGGTCTTACCGTTTTAATCACACCGAAATTTTCTTCTGTCAGAGAATTTCTCAGGTTCTTTGATAAATGAAGAAAATATTTTCCATCATCTATCATTCGCAAGAGATAATTATAGTATTGGGCATAGTTACAATTATCCACAACAAATTGGCTATATGCTGGACTAGTCAGTCCGTTGTTCCTAATATAGCCAATACATCTCGAGGTTACATCAATGTCAAATAAACACATTAATAAATTTCCAGCATATACTTTTTGATATCCGTCAAAAGACGCTGGCATTTTCCCTATTGGATTTATTAAATCCCGCACAATTACTCCATTCATTGTTAACGAAATAATATCCTCGTTATTGTATTTATCGCAGATCTCTTTTTTTCTATGCATTATATACTTATGTGGAATAACTTCCCATTCCTCCGGAATCTCCCCAATCCATTCCACCCCGGAATCTTTCATCCGCCTCGCCATTACTCACTTCCCCCTTTTCCAAACAATTTCTCTAAAGAAGCCATAATCTCTTTTTCATGACTTGTAATTCTCTCCGCGATCACTTCCGCTTTTTCCGGGGCTTCATACTTATAGAAATATCTTGTAAAAGGAATCTCGTAACCAACTTTCGTTTTGGATCTTTCAATCCATGCCTCTGGATTATAAGGTTTTACTTCTCTTTCAAAATAACTGTCAATATCCTCTGTCAGAGGAACATTCTCAAAATCTCTTTTAGAAGCATCTGCCACAGGCTGATTCTTTTTCCCCTTTGTAATCAATTTTCCCTCTTCATCATAAGAAGGACTTTCAATCTGGATTCTGTTAAAACCAAAATCCTCATTATTGAAAATCTTGCTTTCACAAAACTTACCATCCAATTCATAAGTTTTGTTCTTAAATTCACCATAGGCGGTTACAATAACTTCTCTACACTCCTCTGTAATATCATTTCTCTTACTGCCGATATTCTTTCTTCTCGATACAACCATCTTAGAAGCATCAATAAGCTGTACTTTTCCCTGTCTTTCTTCTGTCTTGTTCTTAGAAATAATCCAGATATATGTAGTGATGCCTGTGTTGTAAAATACATCTGTTGATAACTGAACGATTGCATCCAGCCAGTCATTCTCAATCATATATCTTCTAATCTCCGATTCCCCCGATTCCGCAGCACCGGTAAACAGAGAAGAACCATTATGGATGATCGCCATTCTTCCATCATCTTTCAATTTCGCAATCCCATTCAGATCAAAAAGCATCTGCCCGTCACTGATTTTGGGCAGACCGACAGAAAATCTGCCCTGATCACCAAGCTTTGCTTCTGCTTCTACTGCATTTTTCTCTACTTTCCATTCGATTCCAAACGGTGGATTGCTGATAATATAATCGAATGTATAATCCTTGAACTTATCATCCGATAAGGTATTACCCTGTCTCATATTATCGCTGTTACCACCACGGATGAGCATATCCGCCTTTGCAATAGCAAAGGTTTCAGGATTCAATTCCTGTCCAAATACTTTTACATCCGCTTCTGCATCCAGTTCAAGAAGCCTCTCTGTCATACAGGTAAGCATCTGGCTTGTACCCATTGTCATATCATAAACAGTTTTTGCAACGCCTTCTTCTATCATGGTATCTTTATCTTCTGAAATCAACAGGTCGGTCATAAGATAGATAATATCCCTTGACGTAAAATGTGCTCCTGCCTGCTCGTCATAAGACTCTGAAAACCTGCGGACCAAATCCTCAAAAATATAACCCATATCAACTGCTGTAATCTTATCTGCTCCCATATAAGCCGCCGGTTTATTAAATGCTTCAATGATCAGGAACAACATTCCATTATTAGCAAGCTTGGTAATCTCTCTGTCAAACTCAAAATTCTCAATAATATCCTGCACATTATCAGAAAATCCATTGAGATATTCTCTGAAATTCTTTTCAATATGTGTAACATCATTGCACAATTTTTGAAAATCAAAAGGACTGATATTATAAAATTTATATCCTGATGCGGTTTCCAAAAAACCATCAATCACTTCCAAATGCTTTACTTTTTCATAAGTATCCCAAACTTTCTGCCTTGTCGGTGCAAGCACATCATTGAATCTCTTAATGACACACATTGGAAGAATTACTTTTCCGTATTCGTGAGGTTTATAATATTCTCTGATCAAATCGGCGATAGACCAGATAAGATTTGACTTCTCCTGTACATTGGTTGTTGTCTGCATATGCAACTCGTTCATTTCTTATTTCTCCTATGGTTCTCTCTATTGTAGTTTATTTGCCATCCCATTTTCTGGATTTTACATATCGCTACATGTGTCATTTCCACACCAATTCTCTACCCATAAATACACCCACAATCTGGAATTTCTTCTTCACGGTAATTTATTTTCGAGTGTGCAATAAAGATGCATCTTCCCGTGACTTATTCGCTAAGTCTTGAATTTTTTATGATGCTCTGGCTTCGCTTGATTTGTGATCTGATCTTTACTATGGCATTTGCTGCTAACTGCAATTTTACCATAGTTTGCTGTTTTCGGATAGTTTTTCCGAAAATGAAATGGGCAGAAGAAAACCCCCAAATCTTGTTTGACTTGGAGGCTTTATTTTGTCCATTATACTTCAAACCCTTTTAATTCTTCCTGCGTCAACGGTCTTCCAAGCTGTTTCGATAACAATATAGCTTCTCTTAGGCGATATACCTTACCGTCAGAGGGTGCTGTTAATCTTCCATCTGGCATTTCTTCCCCAAATTTATCGAACTTATCCATAATACTTTTTTGCTTTCTCTCTGCTGCTATCATATCATTCGCCTTCCTTAAAATATTTTTTAATCAATGCAATTGCAAACAAATGCGCACCTACTCCTTTATACTTTCCGTTTCTTCCAACATTATCCGGTGCTGCTTCTACAATGTCTACATGCGTATAATACTGATCTCTGATATGTTTCAATGCAATCATGCCCTGAACTTCATCGTCATCTTCCAGTAACAATTCATATACTTCGTCCCGCTGATTGACTGTAGCCTAATATTTTGTGGGCCCAACCTCTTGCATACTCGCTAACAAGCTCGAACTTTTTTATTGTATGATCTCCTATTTTTTCATAATCTTTCATCCGATACCTCACACTACTATAAACATAATTATCACATTCCCTTTTTAACTTACCCACCTTATTACTTCATTATTTGCATCATATCGCAATCTGTTATAGGCACTTTCCCCAATAAGTATTAATTTTCTAATACATGTTTTCACAAAAGAATACCTCCAAACCTTTGATGACTTGGAGGCATTTCATTACCTATTTTTATGCAAATTCCAATTCTTTCCCCTCAATAATAGCTTCTACCTCTTCTATATCCTTATTGATAGCAGACGCTATCTGTTCGGCTGTAAATCCATTATTATGCATCGTTACAATTATCTTTGCCTCAGCCGCCGCTTCTCCCATCGCCTTGCCAATCGCAATCCCTTTTTCCTCGATGCCCTGACTCAGATTACACATAACGCTCACATCCTTTCTAAAACTCTCCTCAATAGGTATATCGTATTCATTTCCAATGATATTTAGCTTCTCATCTATCGTAAGTTCTTTTGACAGCAACGCCCCCAGCAGACGATGCAGTTCATATCTTTCATCATGCCCCGGAAGCTCCTCTGCTAACCCGATCATCACAATGTTCAGTAGATCCAGTTTTCCTTTCCACTCATAGGAACCAAGCACATTGTCATTCATGAGGTGGATATGGTTCATGCTGTTTTCGTCCATATTCATACATACCCATATCGAATAAACACGTTTTATGTCATCATAACTGGAATTTTCAAAGTCCCTCTCCTTCTGAGAAGAAATCAACCGACTCACATAAAAGATTGCCCTGTTCAGTATTTCATATCCTTTCGGCTCATCTTTTTGCGCTTCTACATTAATGATGATCTGTGACAACCCATCTTTCATCCGGACATAAAAAACAATATCAAATCTTACCAGTCCTTCATTCAGTTCCCCATTTTCAGAATTGAAACCTACAATCCTCTGGCCGCCTTTTTCGCTTCTGGTATTGGTAAGTCCCGGCTCTACTGGTACTGTACTGATATAAGGCTGTCCCTCAATATAAGAAACCACCTCTTTGGGGTTCATTCCCTTAAACTCATCCACCGTTTTTACCAGTATATGTGCCAGTATACTTTTTTGTCCTAACAGCCGTTTGGCACTCTCATCATACTGCGCCTTCGTATCTGTCGCTTTTACCGCATTTTTCAATTCTGTATCCACGGTCTTCCTCCTTTTTGTATGGAATATAGTCATCAACAAAAAGGTATCCGACCACATTTATATTATATCTTAGCTTTTTCCTTAAGACAACTAAATTCTACCCCATCCAATAATTGCCTAATAAATTTGAATAAGAATTTTTTATCCCATACTTTTCAATTAATGTTCCCACGCACAGTCTATACAAAAACCGTTTCCCCCATCATTTTGATGTGAAATCGGTTTCCCGCAGGCAGGGCAGGTCGTATAAGGCTTTTCGCCTTCCCATTCTTCCTCGTCCCAATTATCATCTATGGTTTGATTAACTATTTCTCTTTCTGACAACGACCCTCCATCCATAACAATAATGGTTCCCTTTGGAATAGAAATTGTCTCTGGCTCACATGTTATTGTCAGCAGTTCATCATCATATTCCTGTATCAGCTGTCTGGTGCCATTTAACTTTTGTTTAATGACCTCCTCGTTCAAATTATCTATATACAGCTTCAAGTTCGCTTCAAAGGAAACCTCGTGCGTTTCCTGAACCTTTACAAATTCCTCAAATAAATATTTGCCATCCTCTTTGTCGTAATAGGAATGCTCTTCATCACGCTCCGCATATTCTACACATATCTCAGCTGTGATTTCTAAAGTAACTTCTGCCAGACTGTCTTCAATAATATTAATATACCCTACTTTATAGCTTCTGTACTCGACGCTGGTAATATCAAACTCATCATAACAGCCATCTATGTCGCAGTTTGCAGTATATACTTCGTCTACAATATTATCCTTGATGAACTTATCAATCATACCGCTTTCCATTTGCCTGTTAACTGCTTCTGCCAAGTATTTTGTATGTATAATGACATAATTCAAGAATTTATTTAAACTATCAAAGGCAACAATTTCTTTATCATCCCGAAACGACTTGCGGAACCCTTTATCTGCGGCGACAACATATATAGACTCCGCAAATTCATTATCACTGATTATTTCATAATATTTGCGAATTGATTCTATTGTTATGGTATCTTTAAATTCATTCTGCTTTTTATCTTCAAAAGGCAGCTGTCTCTTAAAATATTTATCAAGTATTATATCAATATCTACGTTATTGGTCGGAATCTTTATGGCATGGCAGTCTTTCAAGTAATCATCCCACGCCTGCCACTGTTCATTGGTCAGTTCTTTTTCATCCAATAATGCCAGCTGCTTTCACATATTCTTCAATATGCTGTCTCACCTCTCTGTATACCACTTCATTATACAGCAGTATTACACTTTCTGATTCTATCAGCTCTTTTAGCTTTGTAAATTTCCCATTCTGAAAAGAAAAATTGCTTTCTTCATAAATGTTGGTATCAAGAAACACATAATACGCCATTATCTCACCTGCTCCTATCATATAAACTTTATCATATGTTTCCTTCTGGCTATTCCTGCGGCTTCATATACTCACTGCGTATTTTCTTCAAAGCTTCCGTCAGCCAATCTAACTGCATACATTTGATTCTGTCATAATCATCCCGTTTACTGCCCGTGATCCCCATTAGCAATTTCTCTACCTCTTCTCCTTCTTCATCTAATACGCCATGCATAAACTGGTTATCATAAACCCGAAAAAGACATGATCGAAAATCATATATATCCTTAGCTGCGGATTCCTGTACTTTAACAATCAGACATTTAATATCCAACTGCACTAAAAAACCGCTGCTCCTGTGAATGTCCTGTTTGTTTTTTTCCACATAATCAAGAAGCCTGTTTGCCCATCCGTTACCGCTGGTTATAATTTCCCCAATTGTGTATTTTGCATTTTCTTTACATGATTCCTGTATAAACTGATTTAATTCATTTAATAGTTCCTTTGTTCGCTGGTTTATACTTCTATCTTCTCCCGGATGATATAAATCATCAATTGCCACACATCTTTCAAGTAACTTTATATTTGTCTTCATATAGTTAACAGCCCGCTCCAAATAGGCAGATGAAAAACCCACTTTCTCTAACTGCAGCATTAGTGGAACTATCCTTGCATACTCACCTATTTTATACTCATTCTTTGAAAGGCCATCCAGCGTTTCTTCCAGATATTTTTCAACCTCTCCATCCTCCAGAATATGCCAAGAATATTCCAGCTTGCGAAAAGGCATATCATATTCACTTTTGGACAGGAAAAACTCTGCCTCATATATCTCCAGCATTCTTTCTACGCGTTTGCTGTCAAGAATGCTGTCCACTACAAAATCATCGACAAACCGAAACGCAAGCGATGATCCAAAGATATCCAGCTTGCTGAATTTTACATTGCCATACTCCTGTTTACTTTCCCATAAATACAGCAAATTACCTGATTTATAATTCACACATATTTTAAAGCAATACTCAAGTATATAATTGAAAAAAGCAGTCTGTGCCTGATTCTTAATTCCGCTTATAACAGCATATAAATTTTCTATCTTGGAAAGAAAAAACTGAAAAGTCCTCAAATTCGGATGGTTCAGTTCATTCATATACTTTACAAAGAAATCTATATGGTTTCTTAATAAAGTCTTTAAGTCTAAATTCATAGAGGAATCATGAATCAGCGTCTGCATAATTTTACCTAAATCCGGATAATAATACAGCGTGATTCCTATCAATTTTTCTCTTATTTTTTCATACGCCGGATTTTTACCAAACAGCTTGTCCACACGCTCTGTCAACTGTTCGACATGAATCGGCTCTTTCTGTCTCTCCTCATTAGAGTTTTCGTTTTTTGACCTATAAAATTGTAGAATTACATCCTCTTCTTTTTTAGGCTCAAATTCAATATCCCTGCTGCCTGCTGCAACAAGATATTGTAATTCCCTGCCTTTTTCAGTAACACTCTTACCTATTTCCTCTTGGTTTGCTACTATAATCACTTTCATTTTTTCGTGTTCTACAAAAGAATTGATATATCCTAAAATTTCATTAATCGAACAATCACATCTTTCCAGATCATCAAAAATTAATATACTGTTATTTATCGGCAGGAAACTCTCAATTACTCCACCAATATCATCTGGCTTCAATTCAGCATTCCCGGTAAACGGTTTTGCAACTTCAAACGCAATCGGCACTAAAGAAGATACTACATCAGCCCCCTTTTTTAGCACCTTCCCAAACTTATCTGTCTTCCCTAAATAAGACTCTATACATATTTTTTTAGAAATATCCTCAGTCGACTTCACTCCATAAAGAGAAATATAAATTACATTACGCTTTTTATATCCTTTAATGGATTTCTCTTTTTTCTCTTCATGTTCTTTCAATTTTGTCTTTAAAGTTTTGAGAACAAAATAAGTTTTCCCACATCCCCATGTACCATCTATCATAACAGCGTAATCATACAAATACTCATCCACATATTTTTCTATTGCTGCAACAATTGCATTATCATCTAATATGTTCCTGCCCAAATCAAATCTTTTCATTATACCCCTCGAAATCTATTTTAAATACTTCTTA
Organism: uncultured Lachnospiraceae bacterium; assembly: GCA_947178125.1. Lineage (GTDB taxonomy): Bacteria > Bacillota > Clostridia > Lachnospirales > Lachnospiraceae > UBA3282. Next base: position 105,197 of record CAMWXB010000001.1, read on the forward strand.
AAACATATCATAAAGCAACATTAATATACATATTTATTACGTTAGTAATATTAATTTATTAAATAAAAAAAAATTATATCTAGTCTAAAAACTATTAATTATTTCTAACAAATAATCTTTACATTCCGAAAAATCCAGTAGTTTATTTTTTTGATAAATTCCATTAAGATATTTCATTAACTCCGCTGTTTCCACAAATCCATTTTTTCTTAAATAAGCTTCAAGATTCCCTCCATATACACCATAAAAAAGATAAATCAAAACTTCTGCCTTTTTCGGACTGGCTAAACTTCCAATAAGTATGTTTTTCTTCCTCTGCCAACTTAGCTAATGTTAAAATTTCTCTTTTACAATTCCATTTTCCTAATCCAATCCTATTTTTCACTTATAATACCTCTACCCGTAAATACACCCACAATCTGGAATTTCTTCTTCCCGGTAATCTATCCTCTTCCGCACTCCGTCTTTCGCTTTATCTGTCTCTAAACCATCTTTCTCCACACTATCTTTCTGTTCATCGTCATCTGCGCTCTTCCTCACAAGCTGACATACCGTCTCCACATGCACCGTCCCCCCAAACTGGTCCACTCCACGCACCTTCTTCACCTCATACCCGCCATCCACCAACACCCGCAAATCCCTCGCAAGCGTCGCAGAATCACAGCTCACATACACAATCCGCCCCGGCTTCATCGCGAGCATCGTTTCAAGACACCTGTCATCACAGCCCTTTCTCGGCGGGTCTACCACGATCACATCCGCCCTGACTGCTTCCTTTTCATATTTCTCCGGCAGAACTTCCTCCGCTTTCCCCACATAAAACTCCGCATTGTCGATACCGTTAATACGCGCATTTTCCCTGGCATCCTCAATCGCCTGCGGAATGATTTCCACCCCGTATACCTTTTTGGCATACTTCGCGAGAAAAAGCGAAATGGTTCCGATTCCACAATATAAATCCCACACCGTTTCTCTTCCAGTCAGGCCCGCATAAGCGAGCGCAAGGCTGTACAGCTTTTCCGTCTGAAGCGGGTTGACCTGATAAAAAGAAAGCGGCGAGATGTGAAATTTTATCCGGTTTTCCTCTGCTGTCCCCAAAACCCGGATACTGTCCTCAATATAGCCCCTGCCCCATAATACCCGAATCTCTTTTCCCATAATGACATTGGTTCTTTCCATGTTCACACTGACGGAGATGCTCACAATCCGCTTTTCGACAGCATTCTCGGATTCTGCCTTTTTCCCGGCATCTTTTTGATGACTTTCTGCCTCATTCAAAGAAGCGGCCCCTGCCCCTGTTAAAGAAACCTCTGTTAACTTTTTCACAAGTTCCTCTTCCAGCGGCAGCTTTCTTCCATTGATGACCAGGCATACCATAATCTCACCGGAAGCAAAGCCCGTCCGAATCAGGATATGGCGCACCAGTCCTTTTCCGCTCTGTTCCCTGTACGCCGTGACATCGTTTTCTTTCATATAAGAAAGCACCGCTTCCAATATCTGTTTATTTTCAGCGGCGCCCAGAAGACAGTCCGTATTGGGAATAATATCATGCGTACGGCCTGCATAAAATCCTGTGATCAGATTTTCGTTCTTATCATATCCTACCGGAAACTGCGCCTTATTTCGGTAGCGCCACGGATTTTCCATTCCCACAATCGGTTCCATGACCTCATCGAGCAGCGCCGCTTCAAAACCGCCGATACGAATCAGATTATTTCTGATTTTCTGCTCTTTAAAAAGAAGCTGCCTTTCATAATCCATCGCCTGAATCTGGCAGCCTCCGCATTGTCTGTGATAAGCACATTCCGGTTCTACACGAAAAGAAGAAGGGGTAATGACCCTTTCCACTCTCGCGTATCCGTAATTCTTTTTTACTTTGGTAATCTTCGCCTCAACAAGATCGCCGATGACCGCATCTTTGACAAACAGGGCATAACCGTCTATTTTTCCGATTCCTTCACCGTCATTGCCGATATCATCAATCTGTATTGTCACCACATCGTTTTTCCAGTATTCCATTTTATCGTATTTCCTCCACGCCGCCGAACCCAAATGAAGAATGCTTGTTTTTCAAAGCATTCTTCCCTCGCTATTCTATTCTGTCCTAGTCTTCATCAGATTGGACTCGAACAGCCTGTTATAGCCAAGCCATCCCGTTTCCGTCGTTCCATTCAACAATTCCGTAAATGTCTGCATCTTGGCATCCGTATTATCCGCAAAATTCAATGCCACCGCTTCCATAATTGCAGGCTTCTTCGGAGAACCAAATTCATATTCTCCATGATGGGATAAAATACAGTGCTTTAACTCGCTCGCCAAAATCTTCGGGAAACCTTCGATATCACGGATTTTTTCTCCCACCAGTTCCACACCGATAACAATATGTCCTAAAAATTGTCCGTCATCGGTATAATCATTTTGGGGAAAAGGAGAAATCTCCTGCGTCTTTCCGATATCATGGCAGAGCGCCGCGCTAAGAAGCAGATCTCTGTTCAAAGGCGGATATTGGGTGCAATAAAAATCGCACATCTTTGTCACGCTCAACGTGTGTTCAAGCAGCCCGCCCACAAAACCATGATGCACGGTCTTTGCTGCGGACGACTGTGAAAATGCTTTCATGAATTTTTCATCTTTTATAAACAATGCCTGTAAAAGTGTTTTTAAATAGTGATTCTGGATGCTGTCGATAAATCCAAGCAATTCTTTTTTCATTGTATCGATGTTTTTACTGCTGACCGGAAGATAATCAGACGGATCATACTCCCCTTCCCGACAGCATCTGACTCTTTTTACATTGACCTGCAGAGCCCCCTGAAAACTATTGACATCGCCATAGACTTCTATGTAATCCAGCGAATCAAATTCCTCGATTCCGGCGCTGTGCGGGTCCCATATCTTCGCATCAAGCGTTCCTGTCTTATCCTGCAGAATAACATTATCATAAGGTTTCCCATTTTTCGTCACCGCAGACTGCTTATGTTTACACAGATAAATATCCGAAATCCTGTCTCCCTCTTTATAATCCTTAATATATTTCATGATCTTTCCTCCTTTTATTTACTTTCATTTATTTGGAAGAATGCCCGTATTTCAGGCGTTCTTTGAGGCGAACCTGTTCGCCTTCAGGTGAAATTTATGCATGCCATTGCTGCGAGTGAAAATTGCCAAAGGCAATTAGAAGTTCTTCTCACACTAATAACCATGCCTTCTCTCAACCTGCGATATTTGCGCCGCAGGCGCAATATTCGCAAGACGAATAAATTCATCTATGAAAAATCTTTGATTTTTCAACCTATTCCCTTCTTGCTAATGTAACCGTAACCTTCATCTCCTGAAAAGAATCGATTCCCTGCCGCATCAGGGTTATGGTTACAACATCCTCCGGTGAGGAATTATAAAGTTCATTCAACAGTTCGCTGTAAGTGGCAATTTCCGTATCGTTTATCTGAACGATGACATCCCCGCTCTGAATGCCTGCCGTCATTGCCGGGGAATCCATCTCAATTTCTTTAATATAAGCGCCGCGCGGCACATCGGATTCTAAAATTGCTTCCAGCGGCACATCCGCTCCGTGAATCCCAAGATAGGCCCGATACTGGTTATTCGACATTTTGGCAATGGTTCTCTTCAGTTCCGAAATGCCGTAAGCAGAAATCAGGTTCCCTCTGTCGCTGCTATTATAAGAATTATCGATGATCCCAATTACCATTCCTTTCAAATCCACGAGCACGCCCGTTGCATTTTTGCTCCCGTACATATCCGTAGACATGAGTTTATACGCGGAATCCACCTGATCGATCACCGTACTGGAAGATGTAATAATGCCGTAACAGACTGAACCGCTTGTTCCCATCGGACTTCCCAGCGCCATGACCGGTGTGCCCGGCAGATTTCCCGTGTTGGAACTTCCGAGCGTCGCAATATTTATAACATCCATCGTCTTTTCCCCTATCGTCATCAGAGACACCGACAATATGGCAAACCCCGTGGAAGCATCCTTCTGTACCAGCCTTGCAACCGTCTGTGTCTGGTCGCAAAAAGTCACAACGATTTTTTCCGCCTCTTTAATATTCTTCATATTGACAAGAATCAACATTGACTGCTCGTTATTGGCGACGATCACACCCGATGCGACCGCCTCACTCTCATAAATATTATTGAACCAGTCCACATCGGAAGTAACACCGGTCACAGTCACAATAGCCCGGTTGACATCCTGGGCCAACGCCGAAAGTTCATCGTATACAGTCCCGTATTCTTCCAGACCGAACCTCACCTGCGAGAGCAGTTCCTGAATCTGTTCATCTACCAGTTCTATCGGCGGAGTTTCTTCCTCCGGCTCATCTACGGTCAGCATGTCCTCCGGATTCATCTCCTCCGTGATCGTCTCTTCCGGAAACTGTACTTCTTTTGCTTCTTCCGGCGGATAAAGCCAGTTGTTAATGACCGGTTCCAGAATCAAAAAGGTGAGACACGCCACAATTCCAAATACGACCGCCATAACCGCCGTAATAATCGTTCTGCGAAGCAGTTTTCTCTTATTGACTGGCCGCTGTTTCATTTTCTCCCGCAGAAAATCCGACTGCACCGAGGGCGTATATTCTGCCTGTTCCTTTACCTCTTCCGCGCTGCCGCCTTCCACTTTCTTTCCATGCTCCTCCGCCATACCAATAACCATGCCTTTCTCTCAGCCTGCAAACTTTGAATCGACGCCAAAAGCGTCCTGGCACCAATCCAGATATGTCTAAGTATATCTTTTTCATAGTAAATTTACAACCTTTATGGTATGATATTTCTAAAACGACTGAACCATTACAAAACAATTTTCACACAAACAAAGAGGTCTCATCATGAACAATAAAGCATTACAGATTTTAGAATACAATAAAATCATCGACCGCCTGACCGATAAGGCGACTTCCGAACCGGGAAGGAAGCTCTGCAGGGAATTGCTTCCAATGACCGCACTGGAAGAAATCGAACACGCCCAGAGAGAAACTTCCGACGCACTGAGCCGCCTTTTTAAAAAGGGCTCCACTTCCTTTGGCGGGAATAAGGATTTAAGCTGGTGCATCAAATCGCTGGAAGTGGGAAGTGCGCTTTCCTCAGCGGAACTTCTGCAGATTGCCGCCATGCTGGAAAATACGGGCAGAGTCAAGGCATATGGAAGAAATGACAGAGAAGATGCGCCCGGCGATTCGCTGGACGAATACTTTAACGGCCTGGAGCCTTTGACAAATCTGGCCAATGAGATCCGCAGGTGTATTTTATCGGAAGAAGAAATCGCAGACGACGCAAGCCCGGCATTAAAGCACATCCGCCGGAAAAAAGCGCTCACCAACGACAAGATCCATTCCCAGCTCACCTCTATGGTAAACGGCTCTTATCGGACGTATCTGCAGGATGCCGTTGTCACCATGCGGAATGACCGATACTGCATTCCGGTCAAGGCTGAGTACAAAGGGCAGGTTCCGGGCATGGTACACGACCAGTCCTCTACCGGTTCAACTTTTTTCATCGAACCGGCTGCGGTTGTATCGCTCAACAATGAACTGAAAGAACTCGATTTAAAAGAAAAAGAAGAAATAGAAGCAATTCTTGCCGATCTGAGTGCACAGGCCGGCGAACATACGGATGCGCTCGCCGAAAATCAGCGGCTGATGACAACGTTAGACTTTATTTTTGCCAAGGCCGCCCTTGCCATGGACGAAAACGGAACCATGCCAATCTTCAACACGGAACACCGCCTGAAGCTCCGCAAGGGCCGGCATCCCCTGTTGGACAAAAAGAAAGTCGTTCCAATCGACATCGAACTTGGCACGGATTTCGATTTATTGGTCATTACCGGCCCCAACACCGGCGGAAAAACGGTTTCCTTAAAAACAGTCGGCCTTTTGACCCTGATGGGGCAGGCAGGCCTGCATATTCCTGCGCTTGACCGCTCCGAACTGTCTATTTTTACGGAAGTCTACGCAGACATCGGAGACGAGCAGAGCATCGAACAGAACCTCTCTACTTTTTCTTCTCATATGACCTCTATCGTCTCGATTTTGCAGAATGCGGATGCGGACTCTCTCTGTCTCTTTGACGAACTGGGGGCAGGAACGGATCCGACGGAAGGCGCCGCCCTCGCCACCGCTATTCTGGATGACTTGCACACCCGCGGCATCCGCACGATGGCAACGACGCATTACAGTGAATTGAAAGTATACGCACTTTCCACGCCGTTTGTGGAAAATGCCTGCTGCGAATTTAATGTGGAAACGCTGCGGCCGACTTACCGCCTGTTAATCGGTATTCCCGGTAAAAGCAATGCTTTTGCCATTTCTTCCAAACTGGGGCTGTCCGATGCTATCATCGAAAGCGCCAAAAAGCATATTACCGAGGATAAGGAAAGTTTTGAAGATTTACTGACCAATCTGGAAAACAGCCGCGTTATCATCGAAAAAGAACGGCTGGAAATCGCCTCTTACAAGGAGGAAATCAAAACGCTGAAACAGCGGCTGGAATCCAAGCAGGAAAAAATCGACCAGTCAAAGGAGCGAATCCTGCGGGAAGCCAACGAAGAAGCGAGACAGATTCTACAGGATGCCAAGGAAGTTGCAGACGAGACAATCCGTACCTTCCAGAAAGCGGGTACTTCCTCCATAAAAGACCTGGAACAGTCACGTCAGAAAGTGCGGGATAAAATTTCCGAAAAAAATGCGAAGCTGTCTCTGAAGACCCCGGAGAAACCGACCCATAAACTGCTAAAGCCGAATCAGGTCAAACCCGGCGACCGCGTCAAAGTCGTTTCGATGGGGCTTACGGGAATCGTCAGTTCCCAACCTGACAGAAACGGTAAGTTATTCGTACAATGCGGCATTATCCGTTCCCAGGTAAATCTAAATGACCTGGTCCTGTTAGAAGAAGAGACCGTTACGACCACAAGTCCCATGCAGCGGACCAGTTCGGGCAAACTGAAAATGTCCAAATCCTATTCCATCTCAACGGAGATCAATCTTCTCGGCAAAACGGTAGACGAGGCGCTGTCCTCCCTCGATAAATATCTGGACGACGCCTATCTGGCACACCTGCCAAGCGTCCGCATCGTGCACGGAAAGGGAACCGGGGCACTGCGAAAAGCCGTACAGGATTATCTGCGCCGCTGTAAATATGTCAAAAGCTATAGGCAGGGTGAATACGGAGAAGGCGATGCCGGCGTCACGATTGCGGAATTTAAGTAAATCAGGATATGGCACGCAAACAAACATAAAAAGTACGATAAAAGTTTCGGAAAGGTGGAATGACAATTGGTAAACAAACAGAAAATTTTAATCGTGGACGACGATAACAATATCGCCGAACTGATTTCCCTTTATTTGACCAAAGAATGCTTTGAAACGATGATCGTCAACGACGGGGAATCCGCTCTGGCGGCAGTAAAAAGCTTTGAACCGAACCTGATGCTTTTAGACCTGATGCTTCCCGGTATTGACGGTTATCAGGTCTGCCGGGAAGTCCGTACGAAGTCTTCTCTGCCCATCATCATGCTTTCCGCCAAAGGCGAAGTTTTTGACAAAGTACTCGGACTGGAGCTCGGCGCCGATGACTATATGGAAAAACCTTTTGACTCCAAAGAACTCGTCGCAAGAGTCAAGGCGGTCCTACGCCGTTTTAAACCCGTTGCCGCCGCGCCGGGCGCTTCCGATACCAAATGCGTAGAATACCCCGACCTTGTCGTCAATCAGACAAATTACTCCGTCATTTATATGGGAAAAACGGTGGAAATGCCGCCAAAAGAACTGGAACTTCTTTATTATCTCGCGGCTTCTCCCAATCAGGTCTTTACAAGAGAGCAGCTTCTTGACCAGATATGGGGATACGAATATGTCGGCGATACCCGTACGGTCGATGTGCATATCAAACGTCTCCGCGAGAAAATCAACGACCACGAAAAATGGCGGATTGCCACCATCTGGGGCGTCGGCTATAAATTTGAAACAAGGGCCTGAATTATGAGAAAAACGTTATACTTAAAATTTATACTGGCTTATTTCATTTTTGGATTTTTTGGTTTTATCGTTGTAGCTACCTTTGTCTCTAACATGACACTGGACCATTTGAAAAAAGATAAGGCGGATTCCCTTTACCGCGAAGCAACGCTGATCGCCAATACTTATGCCTCAGACCTGTATAGCAGCGAGACGACGCTGGATGCGGTAAAGACCCAGTTAGATGCACTGGATACCTATCTGAATGCCGTCATCTGGATCATCAACCCTTCCGGCCGTATGGTGCTCGATTCTTCATCTCCAATCGATGTAGAAAATGAAATTGTCATCGAAAACTTCGACTCGACTATTACGGAAGGTTCCTATTATACGACAGGCAACTTTTTTGGTTCCTTTACGGAAGAAATGCTGAGCGTTTTTGCACCCATTACTTCCGATTTTAAAGTAAAAGGCTATGTTGTCATTCACTGCCCTATGAGCAGCATCCAGAATTCCACCAACAGCCTGCTGAATATTTCCTATATTATGCTGGTAATCCTGTTCCTGCTGTCTCTGATCATTTTGATTTTTTTTACGGAAATGGTCTATATTCCTTTGCGCAAAATTACAGAAGCAACGGAACAGTATGCAAGCGGCAATATGCACTATGAACTTTCCATGGAAAGCGGGGACGAAATGGGATATCTGGCGGCCGCGTTGTCCTATATGGCAGGTGAAATTGCCCGTTCCGAAGACGACCAGAAAAAATTTGTTGCCAATGTCTCCCATGATTTCCGCTCTCCGCTGACCTCTATCAAAGGCTATCTGGAAGCCATGCTCGACGGCACGATTCCGTCGGAACTGCATGAAAAATATCTAACCATTGTCCTAAATGAAACGGAACGGCTGACGAAGCTTACCAACAGCCTGCTGACCCTGAACAATCTGAACACAAAAGGAATGCTTCTGGAAAAAACAGATTTCGACATCAATCAGGTCATTCGAAACGTAGCGGCTTCCTTCGAGGGAACCTGCCGGGAAAAAAAGATTGCCATCGAGCTTATCCTGACCGGCGAAGAAATGTATGTTACCGCAGATATGGGAAAAATCCAACAGGTATTATACAATCTGCTCGATAACGCGATCAAATTCAGCCATCACAACTCTATTATTAAACTGGAAACGACCGAAAAGCATAGCAAAATTTTTGTCAGCGTCAAAGACTCCGGTATCGGCATCCCGAAAGACAACCTGAAACTGATCTGGGACCGCTTTTACAAATCGGATATCTCCCGCGGCAAAGACAAAAAAGGGACCGGCCTCGGTCTCTCTATTACAAAAGAAATCATCCAGTCCCACGGTGAACATATTAACGTCATCAGCACGGAAGGCGTCGGCACAGAATTTATCTTCTCTCTGCCGGAAGCCGATATCGAAGATGACTATTAGGGTTTCCAGTGCAGGCGGTGAAGTTCCCCCTCCCGCTGCATACTTCCGAAATCGTTCTGCCGCAGCGCTTCATAGAGCACGACCGCGACGGCATTGGAAAGGTTTAGGGAACGTATCTGGTCGAGCATGGGAATCCTGATACAGTTTTCCTCATTCTCGACCAGAATTTCTTCCGGAATACCCGCACTTTCCTTTCCGAACATGATAAAATCATTCATCCCGAAAGCCGCCTCCGTATAGACCTTTTTGGCCTTAGTCGTCGCCATCCATATCTTTGCGCCTGGGTTCTTTTCCAGAAATTCCCGATAATTTATGTATCTTGTCACATCAAGCTGTTCCCAGTAATCCATGCCGGCACGTTTGATGGAACGTTCATCCAAGCGGAAACCGAGCGGCTCGATCAGATGTAAGCCCGTTCCCGTCGCCACACAGGTTCTTCCGATATTTCCCGTATTCGCCGGTATCTCCGGCTGATGCAAAACAATGTGCATGGCAATCCTCCTGTACATTCAATCCGCCCTGCTGATTCCTCCATCAAAGGTACTCTTTAACCCTTCCGTAATCTCTCGATAAACTCCGCCAGTCTTCCCATCGCAATCTTCAGATTCTCCAGAGAAGAAGCATAGGATATCCGCAGAAAACCTTCTCCGCAGTCGCCGAACGCCGTACCCGGCACGATCGCTACCTTTTCTTCTTTAAGGAATCTCGTCGCAAATTCATCGCTGGTCAGGCCAAATTCCTTAATACATGGGAATACATAAAATGCGCCGAAAGGTTCAAAACACTCCAGCCCCATTTCCTTGAAGGCACTCATCAGATATCTTCTTCTCTGATTATACGCCTCTCTCATTTCCGCCACATCCTCATCCCCGTTCCGCAGCGCCTCTACTGCCGCATACTGGCTGGTCGTCGGCGCGCACATGATCGCGAACTGATGAATTTTAAGCATCTGTGCAATGATTTCTTTTGGACCACACGCGTAACCGAGACGCCATCCCGTCATGGCATATGCTTTGGAAAAACCGTTAATGAGAATGGTCCTCTCCTGCATTCCCGGTATTTCCGCAATCGATACATGTTTGTCTTTATAAGTCAGTTCTGCATATATTTCATCGGACATCACGAATATATCATGTTTGATAATGACCTCCGCGATTTCCTCCAAATCTTTTCTCTCCAGAATAGCGCCAGTCGGATTATTCGGAAACGGAAGCACCAGAAGCTTTGTTTTCTCCGTAATGGCATCTTCTAATTCCTTCGCCGTCAGGCGGAATTCGTTTTCCGCTTTCAACTCGATGATGACCGGAACGCCGCCTGCCAGTATCGCACAGGGCTCATAGGACACAAAGCTTGGCTGTGGTATCAGCACTTCCTCACCAGGATTCAGCATGGCGCGCATCGCCGCATCAATTCCTTCGGAACCTCCCACCGTCAGGAATACCTCATCCTTCGGGTCATATTCCAGGCCCTGTTTTCTTTTCATGTAATGGCATATCTCTTCTTTCAGTTCCTTCAATCCGGCATTGGAAGTATAAAAGGTACGCCCTTTTTCCAACGAATAGATGCCCTCGTCCCGAATATGCCAGGGTGTGTCAAAATCCGGTTCTCCGACGCTCAGAGAAATGACATCATCCATCTCACTGACAATATCAAAAAATTTTCGAATACCGGATGGTTTTATCTCTACTACTTTATCTGCTAAAGGACTTCTCACGGTGTCACCTTCTCTCTCGTATCTTCATGTTTCTTCATCAGAATCGTTCCATGGTCTTTGTATTTTTTCAAAATAAAATGCGTTGCCGTGCTGAGTACCGTATCCAGCGTAGAAAGCTTATCCGATACAAAAGCGGATACCTCTTTTAAGGATTTTCCTTCCAGCGTAACAAGAAGGTCATAGCCGCCGGATATCAGATAAACGGAATTTACTTCCGGATATTTGTAAATACGCTCCGCAATGTTATCAAAACCCTGGCCTCGCTGCGGCGTCACTCTTACCTCGATCAACGCGCTGACCTTTTCGATGGAAGTCTTTTCCCAGTCGATCAGCGTATGGTAACCGCAGATAATTCCCTCGCTCTCCAATGCTGCAAGTTCATTCACGATATCAATTTCTTCCTCTCCCATGAGAACGGCCAGTTCCTTTACATCGATTCGGCTGTTCTTTTCAATCATTGACAATAATTTTTCTCTCATTTTTACTCCTCTCTGTCTGCTTCAGCAGACGCTCAAATCAATAGTTGAAAGTTCTTTTCTTTCAACCTTTCTCCATGCTCCTTTCTCAACGCGCGAGTCCTATGACGAGACGTATTTGGAACTTCTTCTCACGCTTTGATCAACTTATAGAATTGGTCTGTCTTCGGCGGTTCCAAAAAACGCCGCTCTTCCTCATTGAAAAGTACTCTGTCGTTTCCGGCAGTTGTTTTTCCGACAACGACCGCATGGATGCCTTCCCTTTCCAATGCCGCAGCAAGACCGTTTCCATCCTCCGCCGTCATCAAAAGGCATCCTCCCGACGACAATTCATACGGATTCAGATCATAAAACTCACATATTTCAATAGTTTCCTGCCTGACCGGCAGTTTTTTCAAATCGATTTCCAGTCCAACGCCGGCTCCATTAGCCATTTCCCACAGCGCGCCGAAAATGCCGCCCTGTGAAACATCATGGATTCCGCAGACGCCGGACTTACGGGCGGTAGCGGCCTCCGGTATAATGGAGAGGAAACGCTCAAAACCCGCCGCCTCATCTATCATTCTGGCCGGATATCTGGTAAGCAGCGCTGCTCTGTACTCTCTGGCAATCCGCACCGTGCCTTCCAGTCCGATCCATTTACTGACAACAACATCCTGACCGGGCTTTATACGCCGCATATCCGTATCCGCTTTCCTTCGCTTCCCGATACCTGTAACGGTCAGGACCGGCTGTGTCACCGTTTCCGTCAATTCCGTATGCCCGCCAGACAGCTGAACATAATACTGTCTGCAGATTTCCTCCGCCTGTGCCATCATATCCTGAAGCGCAGGTTCTTCCGTTCCTGCCGGAAGCATAGCAGAAATCAAAATACCCACCGGCTCCGCTCCTGCTGCCGCTATATTATTCAAGGCCCTGTGCATTCCATAAACGCAGACCATATCCGCCGGCGCACTGACGGGATTCGTAGAAAGAACAGTTTCTTCGTCCTCACCAAACGATAAAACGGCGCAGTCTACCCCTATCCCTGCGCCGCATACTACTTCTTCTCTTTTGGTCTTTATCTTTCTCAAAACGGAGCGCATAAGCACACTCTCCGATATTTTCCCGTCTCTCACAATAACCTCCAAGATGAATCTCAAAATCCGAACACAAATAAATTTGTGATGAAGAATGCCCGTATTTTGGGCATTCTTTGGTGTGAGAAAGATTTGCCTTTGGCAAATCGTAGAACTTCTTCACGAAGCAGCCATTGCTGCGAGTGTTAGAAGTTCTTCTCACACTATTCGCCTTCCGGCGCCGGTTGTGGTTGCGGCTCTGGCTGTGGTGCCGGTGGCTGCTGTTCTGCCGCTGCCTGTGCTGCCGCCGCATCGGCCTGTGCCTGATAAGCGCCTGCTACCGCTTTTACCTGATCGATACTATTGGTGGCAATTGCCGCCATGATCGCATTATATGCCTCCGGGTCCGCCGTTGCGGTTCCAACCGTCGCATTTCTCGGTGATTTATTATAAGAACTGCTGTTTATCTGTTCTCTGCTGACTTCCACGCCATTTACTTTAACGACTTTCCACAGCTGGGCCTTATAGCCGACATGCGCCGACTGAACGGAACAATAACCGAGCGGCAAAGATTCATTGGCGTAGATGATTTCTTCCTCCGGTACATTTCTTTCCAATACAACGCTCTCATAAATAACTTCTCTGTTGCTGTCTCTCGTCTCTACACCGTAAATCGTAAAAGTAATCTGTTTATCGGGCGTTGTAATTCCTTCAATATAAATCGGATAATTTGTATTGTTCACAAACTTAAAATCTTTTCCCGAAGATTCCGCAATCGCCGCATCCGCAGAGGGGTCTACATAAGTAACGATCATGGAATGATTATACCGTTCCGTCACTTCCAGTTCCGCACGCAGAACCGCATTATACAAAGTCGTAGAAACCTGGCAGATACCACCGCCGAGACTGTCCACCACCTGTCCGTTCAAATAAGATGCCGCCATATAATATCCGTTCGCCTGCGAAAAAGGAGAAACCGCTTCATAAGCCGAAAATTCATCCCCCGGATACAGCGTATGACCATCAATCAGTTTACAGCCATTTGCCACATTCGCGCTGCGGGAGCCATTGGATGTGGAATAACTTGTCGTAAAAGTTCCAAGCACATCCGTCACCTTCGCCAGATCCTCCGCATTGCCCCGCGGCTCCTGAACAGTCACTGCCAAATCGACGTAACCCGCCTCACCCTGCCAGTCATTGACCAGATAGTTGTAGACCGCTTCCGTGGACGCATTGACATCGATTACTATCCCCGACTGCCCTTCCTCAATCCGGAAAACACCATCCGTCCTTGTCAGCACCGCATCGACTGCCTCTTTATTATACTGCGCACTTTGCTCTTCGATCAGCGTCCTGATCTTCTCTTTATCAAAATCAAATTCTACTTCATAGATTTTATTGCTATATTCCAAATCCTTCAGTGCTTTATAACACTGAACAATATTTCCATCTTTTCCAAGGCCTGCCGCCTCATCAATAATCTCCGGATTCGCCCACTTCAGCCCTATCTCTGACGCCGTTGTAACAATTGCCTGATCATCCACTGCATGCAGCGTAATCTGCAGATCACTGAAAGAATCTACATAAGCCTGTACCTCACTTCTTGCTTCGGAAACAGTCAATCCGGAAAGATCGATCTGATCCGCATAAATCCCCGATTCAATTTTTTCTTCTTCGGCATGAACCGTCATACCCATTGACAGAACCCCAACCATCAATGTTGCTATGAATGTCAGCCTTCCCCTTACTTTTAACATAGCAAATCTCCCCTTTCTGCTACATTGCTTCTCCGTAAAAAATATGTTAAACTTAAAATGTTCAACCGGCAACACTTAGTACGAGCGGCAGTACCATAGCCAAAACCAATATGACAATAATGACCGCTGATATTCTCTGCCTCGATTTTTTATTATGAAGCGAAAACATATAATGAACCTCCCTTATACTCAATCTGCGAATTTTGACGTAAGGACAATACTATTCTGAAAGGATATTATATATGAAATTTCCTCTTTTTGCAAGTTTCCTCGTATTTACTGCATGGCTTACTTATGAGATTTCCAAACACAACCGTATAGATGCCGAAAAGGACCGTTCCTTCTGGGAAAAAGAACGCCAGGCCAACAATACAAGACGCCAGCCGTTAGACGACCTTCCCTATATTAAAATTCCATTCGAGCGCCTTTCCATGCAGCTTCTTCCGGATGATGAACAGGCCGCCGAATATAAAGAAACGCTCCGTACATTAAGTGAATCCGAAATCGTTAATTTTACCGGAATCACCAACACGGACTTAAAACTGAAATATGGCGCGCCCAATATTGATTTATTGTCCAAGTATGACCAGAACTATACCATTCTCGCCAGGACTCTGAATCAATGGGCCTCTTATCTGCATAAAAACGGATATACCAGGGAAGCCCGCGAAATTCTGGAATTTGCAATTTCTACCGGAACGGATGTCAGCGGCTCCTACAAGCTTCTTTGTGAAATATATAAGGAAGAAAACACTCCCGAAAAAATCAAACAGCTCTATCCGACCGCAGAATCCCTGAACTCTGTGATGAAAAACGCTATCGTTCGTATTCTGCAAGAATCCGAGTCATAATGCGGCTCGCCTCGTTGCGGGTAAGCTTTTCCAATTGATAGTCTACTTTTAGTCTATGCTTGTCTATCAATTTATATAACTGTTCTTTTTGCGGTATGGTAATCGGCGTTTCCCGTTTCGCATGATACACAAGGGCTGCCGGTTCAAATACCGCTTCATTTTCGCGATAAAAAAGTTCCGCCATCTTATGATATAAAGCCGCCGTTGCTTTTGCATCGGCAAGCGCCCGGTGCGCGTTGTGCTCAATCTTAAAATGTTCGCATAGGAAAGCAAGACTTCTGCTTTTTAGTTCCGGCAGAAAAGTTCTCGCCAGTTTCAGGGTATCGATTCCCTTTTTCTCAAAAACAAGACGCTGATTGACCGCCGCCTTTTTCATAAAAGAGTAATCAAACAGCACTCCATGGCCGAGCAGTATATCATCGCCGATAAAGGCAAGCGCCTCCGGCAGAATTTCCGCAATATCCGGCGCGTCCGCAAGCTGCTTATCTTCAATTCCCGTCAGTTCGACAATACGCTGTTCGAGTACCCTCCCCGGATTTACAAAAGTTTCCATCTGCGCAGTAATTTCCCCAGCGCATACTTTCACCATACCGATTTCAATTATTTTGTCATGTTTCGGATTAAGTCCGGTCGTCTCCAAATCCAAAGATACATATGTGTCAATCATGCCCGCGCTCCGTTGTCCTTCTGTTTACTGCCGCCTGTAGAAGCGCGTCGATTCTGTTTTTCCCGCGCATTATAGTCTGCACAGTGCTCCTTCAAAAAACACTCCCCGCATTTCGGCGTCGGTGCCTTACATATCTGACGGCCCAACGTGATGATCTGAATATTCCAGAGAATCCAGTGGTCTTTCGGAAGTGCTTTCATCAATTCCTTCTCCACCTTGACGGGTTCATCTTCTTTCGTAATGCCGAGTTTTTTGGAAATTCGTTTAACATGCGTATCCACTACAATACTTGGCTCATGAAAAATATTGCCGCGTATGACATTGGCCGTCTTGCGCCCAACTCCTGCAAGGGATGTCAATTCTTCTATGGACTTCGGCACTTCCCCGCCGAATTTATCCCGCAGGTCCTGACAGCAGGCGATGATATTTTTCGCCTTGTTGTGATAAAAACCGGTAGAATGAATATCCTGTTCCAGTTCTTTCAAATCAGCATTGGCAAAGTCGTCGATGCAGGTATATTTCTGAAACAAATCCTTTGTTACAATATTTACTCTGGCGTCAGTGCACTGTGCACTCAATATCGTAGCAATCAAAAGCTGCCAGGCATTTTCATGATTCAGGTAACAGATGTACTCCGTTCCATAGTGGGCGTCCAGCAAATCCAGAATGGCTTTTGTTCTTTTGGTCATCAGTCTGATATCCTTTCTTCGTCCGCAGGAATGACGGCATAGCGCGCCGCATAAGTCAGCGCATCCCGCACTCTGTAATCGAACAGCACCATACAGGGTGTTTCCAGCCTCCGTATGCGCTTTTTTGGCTCCTGTTCCCAGACCGGATAATCAAAAATCTCCATATGCGTCATTTTGCCAAGCTGCCGCCCATCGTATCTCTCATAACCGGGCAGATAACGGTGTGTCTCTTCTTCCTTCTTATAAAAGTCATGAAAAGCTGATTTATACGACGATAAATCTTTTGCAAAATCCGGTCTGCTCTTCATATTTTCTCTCAAATACAAATCAAAAGTCAAGACCTGACGCAGCATTTCTTTCCGCTCGGAGATTTCTACTGGAAATTCCTCCGAAAAGTCCGCATTCACAGCAAAATCGAGCAGCGCCTGATAGCGGCTGCTCCGGGAAGGCGACGAAAGAAAATAACCTTTCTCCCGATAAAAATCCGACAGGCACAAGTACATCGCATAAGCATCCGAAAAAGCCATCCGTACAACAGGAAGCGTGTATAGGAACTGGCTGCTGTTATAGTACAGCTCCACCATCTCTTCCACCTGTTTTAACCGCAGGATTTCTCCATAAGAAAGCCATTTCGTGGAAAGCACTTCATAGGGCGGCGCATCCATATATTGAATCTCATAGTCCGCCGCTTTTTCACACATATAGGAGCCTTTCAATACCTTCAAAAAGCCGAGCTGCAGCTGCTGCGGCCCCATATCGTGAACACAGTTAAAAGAATGGACAAAGCTTTCATAATCTTCGTAAGGAAGCCCGGCGATCAAATCCAGATGCACATGAATATTATGCCCTTCCTCAATACGTTCCACGACTCTGCATATTTTATTCAAATCGGCAGACCGCCGGATTTCCCTAAGCGTCTCCGGGTTGACCGTCTGCACGCCAATCTCCAGCTGTGCCAGTCCCGGCCGCATCTTTGCAAGAATGCCCAGTTCTTCTTCCGTTATAATATCCGCCGCGATTTCAAAATGAAAATTTGTTACGCCATTATCGTGTTTTGCAAGATACTGCCATATTTCTTTTGCATGTTCATGGTCACAGTTAAACGTTCTGTCTACGAACTTTACCTGTTTTACTTTATGGTCCAGAAAAAACTGCAATTCTTTTTTAACGATATTGATATCGCGCAGACGCACCCTTTTATCGATGGAAGAAAGACAGTAACTGCACCGGTAAGGACATCCTCTGCTGCTCTCATAATAGAGGATCCTATTCTCGAACTTTCCCAGATCGTCATATAAAAAAGGCAGCGCAGACATATCCGTCAGTTCTCTGGCCAACGTACGACAAACCTCGCCATTCTGCGCACGATAGAGGATTCCCCGTATCGCACCCAATCCCGCGTCGCCGCCTTTTCCATCACAGTTGTCTGTACCGCAATCCTTTTCTCTGTTACTGCAGACCGCATCATCACAGTAGTATTCTGCCAGTTCCCGAAAAGTCTCTTCTCCTTCACCTGTCATGATACCCGTTACCGTCGGATAGCATGCAAGCACTTCTTCCGGGTCATAAGAAACCTCCGGCCCGCCGAGCCAGACAGAAACACCCGGCAGTATCTTAGGCAGTTCCGTCAACAGACTTCCGATGAGGCTCCAGTTCCAGATATAACAGGAAAAAGCGACTACATCCGGTTTTCTTCGATAAAGGTCAGCCAGGATTTCTTCTTTCCGGTTATTAATCGTATACTCCGCAATCTCAAGAAACGGCTGTAAATCCCCGCCCGCACAGGCACGAAGACTGTAAACGGCCGGGTTGGAATGAATGTACTTGGCATTGACTGCAGTCAGAAGAATTTTCATACAAATTTTTCTGCTCCTTTTACTATAATTTTATCGGCAAAAATTCTATTTCGATTATTGTCAAGTGCAAATTTTACCTTATTTTGTGTTATTTTTTCTCTTTTCCTTTTTTCCCCAATATTCAATAAAGAATAAACATTCCATGCAGAATATACCAATTAAAAATTGGAATGCTCTGCTCCGGAAAACAATATACAATAGAAGAAAGGATATTTACAGATGAAAACACGAATCAAGGAATTACGATTGGAAAAAAATTTAACACAGAAAGTTCTTGCCGAATATCTTGGTGCAAACCAGACCATGCTAAGCAAAATCGAGACCGGCACCAGCATTCCTGATGCCCTGCTTCTAATTGACCTGTCACGTTTTTTCCATGTCTCCACCGATTACATTCTTTATCTTTCTGAAGAGCGGACGAATGCGGATTCCCTGCTCGCAGATAATATGCACAATCTCAAGAAATATCAAAGGCTTATATCCTTATACCAGAAAATGAATAACGAACAACAGGGAGATTTTTATACTTTTCTCTCCAGTATGCTCGGTATTTCCAAAGAATGATAAAGCCGGGATAGAATCACATCTGCATATCTACGGATAATTCTTATCCGTTCTGCGCAATCTCCATTGCGTGTCTCAAATACAGGCGGCTTTATTGCTCCGCCTGTATTTTCTTCTGTAATTCGGAATCATACGCCTTGCTGTCGCAAGGTATCTGCAATGGCTTCTGCTGCCAGTCAGATAAGTAGGCCGCATTACAGTTCTCCAACGCACGTCTTCCGTCGCAAAGCGCCGCCAACGGTTTCTCCCTGCCTTCCATCGCATCGACAAAATTCTGAAGAATGACCGTATACTCATTTTCCGTCTGTTCCACTTCCCTGCGCTCTTCCGTATAAGGAATCTTCGGATACATCTCCTGCGAAGTTTTTGATACTTCCGCTGTGGAAACCTCATTTTTGTACAGCGTGATATACCGATTGTCTTCTACGACCAATTTTCCCATCTCTCCATGGATTTCAAGCCGGTTCGTCCCAGGTGAATCCCCGCTGGAAGACAGGAAAGTTCCCCACATACCATTCTCATGCCGGAAAAAGAGAGAAGCCTTGTCATCCACATCGATATCGCTGTAACACCCATAGCCGAGCTGCGCCGAAACCTCACAGGGCTGCCCGAAAAGCCAGTTCCACATATCAAGCAGATGCTGACACTGATTGATCAGCAGGCCGCCGCCTTCACCGCCCCAACTGCTGCGCCAGCCGGAAGCATGATGATAATATGCCGGACGGTACCAGAAATTAGCGACCCATATTACCTGTGTAAGCCGCCCCAGTTTTCCGGTATGGATATATTCGTAGACCTGTCGGTAAACTTCCCGTGCCCGCCAGTTGAAGATCATGGCGCTTACGGTTCCCGTATCTTCATAAGATAATGCTCCGCACTCCTCTACCGTTACGCCGAGCGGCTTTTCACACAGGACATGAAGTCCCGCCTGCTGCGCCCTTTTCACGACCCGCACATGCTCTTTATGCGGTGTTGTAATGATCAGCGCATCGAAATTTTCCCGCGCCTGAAACATACTTTCTTCGTCCGGGAAAATTGCGGCTTCCGGCATACTCTCCCGAATCTTCTGCTGTCCCGGCTGATTGCGGCACAAAATGCCATAAAGCGACAGGCCTTTTATTTTACCGTTATAGATTTTTTCGGCATACTGGCCTCCCATGTTACCATAACCGACAATAACTGCTTTTTTCATGTTCACTCCCATCTGTCCGCTTCAGCAGACACTCAAATTCAATCGTTGAAAGCGCTTTTCTTTTCCCTGTAAGATTCCTCGTTGGCTTTTCCGGCCAATCTTCCCTATGATTATAGATTAGCCGATATACTTCGTTTTTACAAGACAGGAATTGCCTATCCGGCATCTTTTGATTTGCTAATGCTTTTATATATGCTACAATAGGAACATGATTGAAAGCTGACTATACAAATATTACAATTCGAAAGAAAGGCATGGTCATAATAATGAAATATGAGCACATTGTATTTGATGTTGACGGAACGCTGGTCGATACGGAATACGCAGTCCTGCACTCTTTACAGGATACGATCAAAACACTCACGGGTAAAGTGACACCGCTTGAAGAGTTGACTTTCTCGATGGGAATTACGGGAGACGATACGCTGAAACAATTAGGTTTTCAGGATATTCCGGCGGCACTGGAAGTATGGTTTCGATACTTATACGGATACGACAATACTGTGAGTCTCTTCAACGGTATCGCGGATACACTGGATGCCCTGTCACAAAAAGGCTGCAAACTGGGCATTGTCACTTCAAGAATCCGGGAAGATTTTGAGAAAGAGTTCCGGCGTTTTCCCGTCCGTCAATATTTTGATATCGTCGTCTGCGCCGACGACACCAAAGAACATAAACCGACGGCGGCTCCTCTGCTGAAATATATGGAATTATCCGGCGCTGACCGCAGTCAGGTTCTCTATGTCGGCGACAGCAGATATGACAGGGAATGTGCCAGAAACGCAGGCACGGATTTCGCACTGGCAGGCTGGGGAAGCCGTCTGACGGATATTGACCCGGAATATCGGCCTGCTGAGCCGGCGGAACTTCTCGTAATTGCGGAATCAAAATAAAAGATGACCTTCATCGCTTCCCATGGTCAAGAGTTCAAAAAAGGCCTCCCGCCAAATAAGAGAGGCCTTTTTAAATCTGTTTGCCGAAGGAGTATTCCTCCATTTTGCATCAAAATACTATTAACTCAGTGTCTTTACAAACCTGTCAAACGCCGCCTGTCCTTCCGGAGTTCTCTTATAAACGCCGGAATCTTCCAACACGCGCATAAAGACATCGCCGATTTCCTTATGCAGAATTTCCATGATATTATCCTTATTCACTTCCGAATAATTCGGCAGAAAAGCGTCTACCCAGTCCGCATGTTTCTCCAATACTTCATCCCCTCGGATATCGCTTCCGGCAAGAATCGCTTCCGCCAGCTTCTCCATCTCATCTTTCAGCCTGGCAGGCAGTACGGCAAGTCCCATGACTTCAATCAGGCCGATATTCTCTTTTTTAATATGATGCAGTTCCGCATGGGGATGATAAACGCCGAGCGGATGCTCCTCAGTTGTAATGTTATTGCGCAGAACCAGGTCCAGTTCGAATTTCTCTCCCCGTTTTCTGGCAATCGGTGTAATCGTATTGTGCGGCTCTCCATCCGTCTCCGCAAAAATGAATGCCTCTTCATCGGTGTATCCTCTCCACGCATCCAGAATGACATCGGCCAGTGCAATCAGTCTGTCCGTGTCTTCCGATGCGATACGGATAACAGACATCGGCCAGTTGACGATACCCGCCTCCACATCCTCAAAGCCTTTTATCACAAATGTTCTTTCTACCGCCGCCCTTGCCATGGCGAACTCGTAATGACCACCCTGGAAATGGTCGTGGCTCAATATGGAGCCGCCCACAATCGGCAGGTCCGCATTAGAACCCACGAAATAATGTGGGAACTGTTTTACGAAATCGAACAGCTTACAGAATGTATCGTGCTCGATCTTCATCGGAATATGCCTGGAATTAAACACGATGCAATGCTCGTTATAATATACATACGGAGAATACTGGAATCCCCATCTGCTCCCATGAATCGTCACGGGAATGACACGATGATTCTGTCTTGCGGGATGATTGACTCTTCCTGCATAGCCTTCGTTCTCCATGCAGAGGAGGCATTTCGGATAACCGCTCTGTTTTGCGGTCTTTGCCGCCGCAATCGCCTTCGGGTCTTTTTCCGGCTTGGATAAATTGATCGTAATATCCAGATCGCCGTACTTTGTCGATGCAATCCATTTCTGATCTTTTTTGATGCGGTATCTTCTGATATAATCCGTGTCCTGACTTAATTTATAGAAATAATCCGTCGCCTCCCGCGGACTCTGCTCGTACTTATCCGTAAACTTCGCGATCACTTCGCTCGGCCTCGGAACCAGCATACTCATGATCTTCGTGTCGAACAGATCGCGGTATACAATGCTGTTCTCCGACATGAGGCCCTGCTCATAAGCATAATCCATCATTTCCGAAAGCACTGTTTCCAGTTCATCTGTTTCCATCGTGATATTTTCATCGCCGTCCTCCAGTTCGTCCAGCCCAAACAACTCCAAAAGCCGGTTCGTTGTATAAATCTTATCCGCCTCTTCGATCAGACCCGTATTTAACCCGTATTGGACTAATTTTTTAATATTTTTCTGAATCATTTACAGAACCTCCATTCCGATAACCCATCTATTCCAACGCACATCCCAAAAACAGCTTGTTTTACAGTTTTGCCGGTCCGTCACCGATCTCCACTACATAGAAGTCCGCATCTTTTCCGACTCTCTTGCGATAAGCTGCTCCTACTTTTTCCTGAAATTCCGCTACGGCCTCATCCTTCACGATGCTGACCGTACAGCCGCCAAAACCGCCTCCTGTAATACGGGAGCCAATGACACCGGGAACCTTCCAAGCCTCTTCTACCAGAACATCAATTTCGTCACAGGATACCTGATAATCATCCCGCAAAGATACATGGGAAGCGTTCATCAATTCGCCGAAAAGTTTCAAATCATTGTTCTTCAGCGCTTCCACCGCCCGAATCGTTCTCTGGTTCTCATACACTGCATGTTTTGCCCTGCGCACTCTCACATCGTCCCCGATTGCGGATTTGTACTGTTCAAACTGCTCTTCCGATAAATCGCCGAGTCCATTGATACCGATAACGGTCTGCAGCTCTTCCAAAGCCTTTTCACATTCACTTCTTCTGACATTGTATTCCGAATCCACCAGAGAATGCTTTACTTTACTATTCGTTACGACAATTTTTGCACCTTCCAGAACGAGCGGCGCATATTCAAAAGATAAATCCGCCGTATCCAGGAAAATCGCATTGTCCTTTTTGCCCATCGCGGAAGCGAACTGGTCCATGATACCGCAGTTCATTCCGTTAAAATTATTTTCCGAATACTGCCCGATCAGTGCAAGGTCCACATTCGTCACATCGAAACCGAAAAGGTCGCGCAGCATATATCCGGTCACAACTTCCAACGATGCGGAAGAAGAGAGCCCGGAACCGTTCGGAATATTGCCGTTCAGTACGATATCCAGTCCACAGGGCATCTTAAAGCCTCTTTTTTCAAAAGCCCACATAACGCCCTTGGGGTAATTCGTCCATTCCGCTTCCTTTTCCGGCTTCAGATCTACGATAGAAGATTCGATGACACCGAGCCTGTCAAAATTCATAGAATAAAAACGAAGCTTGTCATCCTCTCTTTTTCTTGCCGCCACATAAGTTCCGATTGTCAGCGCGCATGGAAAAACGTGTCCGCCGTTATAGTCCGTATGTTCCCCAATCATATTGACGCGCCCCGGTGCAAAATACACATTTACATCCTTAATGTCTCCAAAAATTTCTTCAAATTTTTTTAAAACTGTTTCTTTCATAACCCCGTCTCCTTTACAAATACAGTTTTTACAAGAATAATCATATAAAAAAACAGCCTGTCATAAAATATCCGTTTGTTCTATATATCTGTCAAAATGTTAATTATTCAATTTGTTAATCTGACTGATGAAATCTTCCACCTGCTTGAGATATTCTTTATTTCTTCTGTTCTCACCTTTCTGCATTTCCCGCCGGTATGCGGTGGGCGACATTTTTTTCATCTGCCGGAAGGCTTTCGCAAATACCATCGGGTCGCTGTAACCACAGGAAAAAGCGATACTTTCAATCGGAAGAGAAGTAAGCTGCAAAAGTTCCGTCGCCTTTGTAATACGAAACGTCGTCAGGAACTGCTGCGGGGACATTCCCATCGATTTCTGGAAAAGCGTATATAAATAACTCCTGTTGATACAAACGTAATCCGCCACATCCGTTACTTTGATCGCATTACAATAATTGCTCTGGATGAAAGCGACCGCCTTTTTTACATAAATATTTGCCCTGTCTACCTCGTTCTTCTCGGTAACGGCTGCACTTTCTGCAATGACGGATAGGAAAATCCCAAGCTGGCCGTTCCGCCGCAAATCGTTGGACATCCCAAATGTATTATGCTCCATCATATCCTTTATAATCTGATACAGTTCGTCTGAACGTTCGGACTTAAAAACCGGCTGTTTCACCGACAAGCCCATATTTCCGATATATTCCGCCGCCTGCACGCCGCTGAAGCCGACCCATACATAAGTCCACGGTTCCTGCTCGTCCGCCTGATAAAAGACCAGTTCATCCGGCGTGATCAGAAAACCGTACCCTTCCTCCAAGGGATATTTTTCCCCGCCAATCGAAAAAATTCCCCTGCCGCTCAAAATATAATGAATCATGTAATGCGGCTTTAAGGCCGGGCCAAAACTATGAAGCGGTTCTGTCTGTGACAGGCCGCAGCAGTTCACATACAGACTTCCGTTCTGCGCTCCGGCAAACTCCAGTTTATAAGCCTTTTCCATAAATTGCACCCCTTGTCTGCCCCGGCAGACATTTATTCAACTACTACCCCAAATCATTAAAAAAACCATCCGCATGATACAAATCCCACGGATATTTTTCCGTAAGCCCCGCGTGAAGCAGCTCCTGCATCTGTGCATCCCATTCCGCGGCGGGATTGTATAACCTGACCATCCGGAACAGACGCTTTATTTTCTCGTCTTCCAATGTCCTGCTTTTTAATTCTTCTACCATTTTCCCGTGTAAGTTTTGAATATCGACATCGCTTTCCGATAAAGAAATTCCCAGTTGATTTGCAAGAAAACCAAGCGCATAAGCCAATTCATAGTTTCCCGTCAAAATGCTGGTATCGTTTCCCGATTTGATGATGACTGCCTGTCTAGCCAAAGATGCGACCATTTATCATGCCCCCTGATATTTCCGTGTCCCGCTATAACCTCAATATGCCACAACAAATAGGCAATGTAAAGCTTTTTCTTTGCCGGAAACCTGATAATTGGAAATGCGAGACGATTATAAAATGACATATGATTTAAAATATGAAGAACTGCATACGGATATTCTGTGCATAAATTGCGTGGCGGATTCCATGTAGGAATATTTTCTTCCATGCAAAAAGCGGGTGATGGGAATCGAACCCACATATCCAGCTTGGAAGGCTGGTGTTCTACCACTGAACTACACCCGCATGAAATCAATTCTTTATTTTCCAGATAATGCCCAGAACCGGAATCGAACCAGCGACACGAGGATTTTCAGTCCTCTGCTCTACCAACTGAAAACACAACCCTCGCAAAGTCCGATAAATACTGGACATATTATATGTGTTCGTAGGATTTAATCCTCTTTCATTCGTAGGATTCACTTACGATAGGTCTTATAATATCACATAAAAATCTAAACGTCAATCCCTAAACTACTGTTCTTTTGTGTACTCAATGGTCACATATACCTTATAGTTTGTTCCACCTCTTTCACCTTGCCATGAGTATATTCTACCAAGCGGATAAGAATTATTTCTTAATATATATACTATCATACATTTCTTTGTCAGTGCATCTTTCATGTTTGAAGTTGATATATTCAAATATTGGTCGTATTCACATATACTAAGCGGTTTCCAATTTTGTTCCAAATATTTATTGATAGCATGGATAGAGATTATGTCATTAAACTCTGTATTCATATCAAAAAACTGTGCTGTGTTGGCTTTTGTCTCTTCTAACACAAATGTCTTTCTATATATTGTTTTCCCATCAATCCAAGTTCCAACTTCAATTTCTTCCGTAGAATATACTTCTCCACCACCAGAACCACCGTCACCAGTTCCATCTTTGCCATCAGATATAGATGCCGTTGTTGTTCCATTCTTATCTGTAATGGTAATAGTTGCTGTGTTTCCTTCTTTGGTCACAGTAGCAGTAGGACTAAAACCATCTTCTCCGTCTTTACCATCTGTTACAGAAGGTATGAGATTTTCAATCTCTTCCTTATTATATGTTTCTTCTTTGGTGTAATAATCAGATAAATCAATATTACTGATTGCCTGTTGCAATTCATCTTTAGTGGCATATGCTGAAAGGTCTATATCAATGTCGAGTGCATCTAAAGCACTTTGTAACTGCTCCTGTGTCACATAATCAGATAAATCAATGTCACCTGTATTTATGTTGGCGATTTGCTCCATTACATATTTCTTCAATTCATCTATTGTGTGATCTATTCCTGCTTTATCCACAAATTTTGTTTCAGTATCCGTCACTACCATTTAATCACCTGCCAATCATTTCATCAATTTCAGCGTTAGATACAATTCTCGTATTACTTACAAACGGTCTACTTGTTACCGGCTCCCTTGTGTACATCAGAGAAAAGCAACTATAATCTTCCTCTGGCTCTGGAATAGCCGCAATCTTATCCTTTACCTGCCCAATTCTTGCTTCTAAGAACTGATATGCCTGTCCTATGTCGCTGAACTCTGTACTGATACCTGTCATAAGGTCTATATCATTAGTAACGGCTTCTAATACATCTATAACGGTGAATAGTAATTGTTTCTGCATTGTCGGCTTATCATATTCATCTGTAGGAGATAAGTTGTTCTCCATGAGGAACTGGATATATTGCTCATCTGAAAAATATTCCTGATTGGATAATTCCATCTTTAATCTGTCTAATATCTGCATTGAGAATCTCCTTTCTATCCGAGTGGTCAAATTTGACTTATCGGTATTTCTTCTATAAATATAGACATGAAAAAAGGACTGCCTGTAGCAGGAAAGCCCTTTTGTGTTTTTTATTGTTTTATTCACTTATACAAACTGGCTCACTTCTTTTAAATAGAGCATTCTGCCAGTAATTGTCATATGTACATCTAAATCATATTTATGACCTGCAACGACTGTCGCATTAACACTACTACCAAACGCTCCTACTGCTCCACCCCAAGCACTTAAAAGTATGCTTCTTGAACCATTTACATGAACAGTAACAATACTTCCATGCTTTGTTGCCTGACCATCAACCTTTATTGTATTTGTTTTGCACACAACTCTAATCTGTGCTGTAGTTGGTGTACTATTAACGCCATTTCCTCCGCTTATTGGGCATCCGCAATTTGGACAAGCCGCCGCCTTATCAGAAATTTCTTTTCCACACTCCGGACATTTAATTAAAGCCATAACACCATTCCTCCAATAAAAATATTATTTACTAATCTTCATGACTATATAATTTCGGTTTTCGTGCCAAACTACTAAGTTTATTTGCTAATTCTGCATCGGCTTTTTTCTTCTTTTCCTTTTCTTCCTCTTTACGTTTTTCCTCTTCCTCTTGCCTAATTCTTTCAAAATGTGCCTTTACTCCATACCCACAACCAGGACACGCTTCAGCACTATCTGAAACATTCTCCCTACCACATTCAGGACATTTAATAAGTGCCATAATAATTACCTCCTCATTTTTAATTATATGAATATGTTTCGCCTTTTTCAATTTCCGTCAAATGTCCATTATCGCTGATACTCCATGTATAACTACCATATTTAATGGTAGTTTCATCTTCAAAATCATCAGGATTAATATAAAAATCATGTTCTTTATAAATCGTTCCATCTGACCAATAAATCTGTTTATTCACATGTAGTTGAAACACATGGTCATAAATTGAATAATACAACTCAAACATAATCGCTTGTGAAACTTCACCAATTGATCCGTCTCTATGCTTTCCTTTAAAATTGGTATCTTTCAATTGATCATAAGTATTATATATATCTTGAATACTTCTATAATCGCTTGGTAATGTATCTAATAGAGCAAAACCATCCTCAATCCTATTTTCTGAAAAGCAATTCTCCATCTCCAAATATGTATCATATAGTTCTTTCTGTTCATTTATATCTGTATATATATCATTGAAATCTGATACTGTACTGTAAGCATCTAATATCTCAAGTGCATTATCATATTTATCTTTTTCAACCAAATCAGAAACATACTTCTTAATATTATCTACCAACAACTGCTTACTGTCTTTGTAATCTCCTAAATTTACCAGTAATTCAAACGCTGTTTCATACTCTTTATTTTCAATAGCATTTACTGCATCACTATAATCTGTTGATTTACAGCCCGTCAATGAAACTGCAATTAGCAAAATAGCACTTAAACACAACATTCTTTTCCGCATTTTTCAAATCCTCCCCACAATACAAATTCTTTCAATATTATACCTCACAAATGCACCATTTTCCACATTTTTCTACATGAACTGAAAATCTTGTGCCATCTGTAAGGTAAACATTCACTATGTTGTTCCGATCATCAACCATTATATCCTGTATCGGCAGATTATCCGTATCATTCAGTACATCAAATAACCTGTCCTTAATTTCGTTCTTCTCCATGCTTATCGTCAGTTCCTTATGTTTTTTATCAACTTTGCGCTCATGCTACTTTTTGATACTTCTTGCTACTTTAATATATCACAGACCGATTTGATATACAATATAAAAGTAAGAAAAAGGAGCAAAAAGTATGAACAAACCGTACAAACAAAAAGTTAGCGTCTCTCTTGACGAAGATGTAATTGCTGAAATCAAGGAACTGGCAGAGAATGATGATCGGTCATTCAGCCAATATATTAATCTGGTGCTAAAGGAGCATATCGCCAAGATTAAGGGTATGGAAGAATAGGGTGGTTTAAGGGTTAGTCAAATCTGGCGAGCCCTTATTTTTTGCTGTGGGGATTTTTTGAATCAAGGAAAAAAAATAAAAACGTCAAGGGGTAACGCAAAAATTTTACAAATTTTATAAATTTTTTATAATTAAATTATCTGATAATTCATTGAATTGTTTTTGAATTGTATCGGCAATATTATTCGTCATATTATACAAAATAACTGCCGTAATTTCTCTGTTTTGCACAATAATCGTGCAACTGGTCTTTTGTGCAATATTACCAATGGCTTTTCACAGCCGAATTTACGGCTCTATTCACCCCATATATGCCCCAAAATCAGCCGAAAATGGCTTAAAATCGCTTATAGGACTTAGAATCCTACGAATATTACCATATGAAATCTGCATTTCAACCCTATAAAAGTTGCAAAAATGCAGAACTTGTAACTTTACCTCTGAATCCATCTCAAAATCATACCGTAATAGTATTGTATTATGGTGTTTCTTAGAAAGTCCATTATGGTCTTTCTAAAAACCCAGATATTTTCACTGGATTTGCGATATTTAACGATTTTTGAGCATTTCCTAGTGGTGTGCTAGGTATTATATATCCTGTTTTTTCTACAAATTGTCTGACAATAGCAACAGAAGTGTGTATTTTTTGCATGAAATAATCACCATATATATCATACACACTTCCACCACTCAACAAAGTTTACGTATTCCCACTTAATCACTAGGTTTTGTCTTATCTTTTACAGTTTCCGTAGATTTCTGCGACAACTGTTCTTCACCTTCCAGACGCTTCTTTTCAACATCTACATCAGTGATAATCTCGCTCTTTTCCATGATTGTTTCCCTACTAATTGCCCCCATTTCCTGCAATGCTTTCAGATTAGCAACCATCTCTGTACTGGCAACAGGCATAGATACATTATAGATCACATCAACATCACTCTCTGCACTGATTCCTTGCATATTCAATATCTTTTGGAATCGCTTGAATCTCTCTTTAAAGCCAATATTCAGCCATTTTTTATTTTCATCACTCAGCACCGATGCCATCATCAGGAGAATCTGCATGGAAACCTCGCTGATATTTGCGATATTGGTATTACTTCCTAACACACTGGGAATACTCGCCACATCATTTAAGAACTGCTTCATGTTATCCAGATACAACTTAATGGTATTGTAGTCAATATTGCAGTTACAGTGGAAAAGGCAAGCGGTGGTCATAGCGTGATTGAGAGATTAAGATATGAGAAGCATTATATGAATATGACGAAGTATAAGACCTATGATGAGTTCAAAAGGACGATATACATCTCTGTATTTTTGAAATTCTCATTCAGTTTCATCATACGGTAAATTATATCCGCTTTTACATTCGTCATAATACTGCTATCTTCATCATCTGAATGTTCCTCGCAGTAATGATACATTGCTATCGGATCACTTGTCAGAAGTTCCAAATATTTTATTGTTGCTTTTAAAAGTTCTTTTAATTTATCTTTTCCAATTTGAAGGGTGTTTAAAATCTGATAATGCGTTCTTACTAACCTGCCTCCAAAATATTTTGTCGGTTTCTCATATTTGACAATCCCAAATGCTTTCCCTGACTTCTCTACCTGCTCCAACCACTCAATGAACCATTTATCTTTTTTACCAAACTTACAATACTTGATACTGCTTGGAGTAATGATAAGTTTAATATCCTCAATTTTTGTCGCAAGGGTAGTACCTTTTAACTGGGAAATTTCCGTTATTCTATTGTCCTTAAGCCACTGTTGGATATTTGCGTTGAAACAACACGATTTGAAGAACTTATGTCTTAGAAGCAACATACCTTTGTCTTGGTATTTGCCCATGAGCGATTTGTCTATAAGCGACTGCCTATCAAAAATTGTATTTGTGATTGTCTGTTCTTTTTCCTGAGTGAAAAGTTTTCCATTACTTTCACCAGTGTACATTACTTTTTCTGTAAATGTGGATTCTACATCATCAATCAGCAAGATATTTTCTGGTCTGATATCCAAATCATCTATCTTATTAGATAATACCAATGCCCTGTATGCTTCAAATGATGCTAGATTGAGTTTTCTTTTCTTTGGCTTGATACCACAATCTGTAAATGCGTTCATACCATCAAGGTACTCTTTATTGATGAAGAAACAATTACCTTCCCTTGCGGCATTTCCGCTTCTGATCCATCTTACATACTCAATATCATCAATCTTGAAACTGAAACCATCCTCGTAAAATTTCTTTCTGATAGATTCTCTGCTGTAACCTTTAATCTTATACTTATTGACTTTCCCTTTATCATTTTTATCTTTTGGGTCTGTGCTTCTAAGTTTAGAATATTTAAAAGTTACATGAACAACTTGATTAGTTGCATCCTTATATCCTACCTTGAATAGTGATTCCTTCGTTTTCCTTCTCTGTGTTATCAGACGTTGTAATTCATCTAATCCCATTGAGTTGTCAAATTTCATTCTGAAAAGATTCTTTCTATATGCTTTTAATTC
>CAMWXB010000002.1 GCA_947178125.1 uncultured Lachnospiraceae bacterium
ATATGATAAAATTGAACTGTATCAGCATAATGATAATCAGAAAAATCTTACTGTATTTCAACTTTAATGGTTTTACAACGCCATCCTGATATCCGGTCTTAACAAAATAAACAGCAATTCCAAGATAAATAAAGTCTGTCAGATCGAACAAAAGGAATATAATGATGCTGACAGAGTTATAAAATCCCTGCAGTCTGTTTATCGTATAGTAAAGCCCCGCAAACAGACAGGCAAGTGTAATGGATAGCAGCGTGATCTTATATGCCCGGCTAATGTAAACATCCAGCGCTGACATATTATCTTTTCCATAGTTCTTTTTCTTTTCCATAAACTGTCTTTCCCTTTCAATTTTTAAAATTTTTAAACTTGTAATCTAATCTAAATAATCTATGAAGATAATCTATGACTATGAATACCATGTAATCTATGGATGAATGTATTATAATATCATATCCAACGCAGAATAAAACATCAATCGTTATGGTATAGTTCGCATTTTTTGCGGTATATTTTGCTATGCCAACACCATAGCAGATGCAGCAGACAGCAAAAGAGCCGATAACGTAAAAGTTATCAGCTCCAGACTGTCAAAAAAGGGCAGCAAAAGCTGGCTTTTTTGATACAATAAAATCAACGGTAAGATATGCTGACCGCAAAGCACACGGGAAAGAGCCATTTGACAGCAATTCCGGCGGTGGAGAGCGCCAGACAAGGGAAAGATTGATTTCTATATCCGAAACCTCCCACCCTCACCGGCATTCTTCCATGAAGTAACACCTCGCACGTCTTTTTGCCAGAAATCTTTTGCTGTGTTATCCCAAATAACATTTTCATAACAAACGGTTCCTGTAGAATCCCTCTCATCCGCCGGAATCACATAATTAATCGTCACGATATCATTTTCCCACCGGATGATCGTCTCTACCGTATATCCTTCCGCTTCTATCTCCCCGATAAGATTCGTCCCGCTAAGTTTCCCAAATTCCTCACCGGAAATGATTTCTCCGCCATACGCTTCAATCCGGTCACGGCTGTAGTTATAATAATAAAAATACGGTTTGTAAGTATGCCCCGTCCACATATCATAAGCCGGCTCATAGAAATGATCGTATGTATCCATCCAGATTTCAAACGCATTTCCGCCGCGGTATACCACCTGTCCGATTTGAGAGAACTCATTTTCTACCGGTTTTCCGTCCTCCACCGTCCATAATTCACTGATATTCGCCGTCAAACTAAAATCCGTGTAAAAGAATAAATACTTCCTGTTCATGCCCAGTTTCATTTTCCCGTCTATCATGCGGTAACACTGATCATCCCGCAGCAGAGTACAGCAGTCTGCCCCCGCAAAATAGAGTTCTCCTCTGTATCTTTCCTCCCCGTATTCATCATAACTGTCTCCACAGATCATAAATGCTTCACACTTGCCGTCCCTGTCATAATCATCATAATCCAATAACAGAATGTCGCTTTCCTGCGCGCCTGCCGCAATGAGCACATTTTGTTTCAACGCTTCCTCCTGCGTCAGGAGCAGATTTTCCAGTTCTTCCGTCAGAGCGCTCTGCAGATTGCCGCCTTCCAGTGCCCGGCACATACCGTAATCGATCACTCTGCATTCGCTCTCATTCCATTTGTCACAAACTTCCCGATATTGTTCTTCCGATACTTCTTTTCCATCTACCATATAAGCATACTGCACTTCTTCTCCCTCTGCCGAAAAATCACACCTTTCGCTGTAACTTTGCAGAAGCGTTTCCTCCTTTCCCTCTATCTGATACACACTGGAATATACATTGCCGCCCGTGTCGTAGTCATCAAATACGATTCCTTCTTTTTCCCGATATCCCATGGCTCCGTACTGTCCGTATGCTCCAACGGAAATTACCTCCCCTTTTTCAAAAGTATAAACTGCAGCGCCGCATGAATGCGCATATCCGTCTATCACAATGAGTTCCGGAACATCATCGCCGTCCAGATAAGTGAATGCAAAACCGGGAACTTCCCTGCTGTCACTCTCGTCCCTCTGCGATGCGTATTCTGCCAAAAAGGCCCCGTATCCTTCCAATACCTCCGACTGCTCCGCCACCATATCCGCAAGCTGCGGGGATTCCCTGTGCAAAAGCAAAGCATTTACGGCTTCGGCAAGCAAATCAGCCGGCTCCAATTCCTTTATAGCAAAAGCATCATCATATCCGATCATGACATATTCGCCTGCTTCATACAGTTCATCCCATTTTTTATTATGTGCCTCCGCCGTAACGCTGACGCCGTCTATTCTATATATTTCTGGACGCCCATCGGGCGGCTGGTAAGACATCAGCGAGCAGACAAGCTTCACCTCTCCGTCTTTCACCTGATAAAAAGCAGAGTCACATTCTCCCATTCCCGAAAAACCGCTGCAGATCATCCCGCCTCTTTCTACATACTGCATACGCCCCATAGAACCGAATACGCCCAGTTCGATTACCGCTTCCTGACCGACCGCTTTCTGGTCATATGTATAAACTTTTACTCCTGCTGCATGGATGCAGTCTTCTATCAATAACAATTCGGGAATATTATCATCATCAATAAAAGCCAGCATGGCTCTCGCCCAATTCACATATTCGCTTTCTTCCACATACGTTTCCAGGAAACGCCGGTATGCCGCCGCATATGAATCGTCAGGCAGCAGCGCTTCTGTTTTATCGGACGTATCTTCCATTGATACCTCTTCTGCTGACACCGTTTCTCTTTCCATACCTTCCGCTGTTTGCTCTAACGCTTCCTCTCTTTCGTTTTCTTCCGCCGTCTGTCCAGCGGCTTTCCCGTTTTCTGCGCCTTCCGATACGGACTCCGCCGCTATATCTTCCGCCTGTAATTTCTGCAGGGAATCGTCCGTATTTTCCTTATCTGCGCCGCATCCTGCAAACACCAGGCAGATACCTGTGATAATTCCCAATAGCTGTCTTTTTTTCATATCACGGAATTTCTCCTTTCTCTTACGAAAATTGCTCAATAACAATAAATGCGTTTGTACTTCATTGATTCCCTTTACTTTTATAAAAAAATCCCTGCACCTCTAACGGCACAGGGATTGCTATCGTGTCGCAATAAAAAGATATCGATCTAGTATCTTTTGATATCCTTCAATTCCTGATACAATACTTTATAATTTTCATAGCGCACCCGGCTGATTTCTCCCTGTTCGACTGCCGCCTTTACGCCGCAGTCAGGTTCGCTGATATGAGCACAGCCGCCGAACCTGCAGGACGGCTCATACCGTTTAAATTCGGGGTAATAGCCGCTCAACTCTTCTTTCATGATTTCCGAAATATGCAGGGAAGTAAACCCCGGCGTATCCATGATATACGTTTCATCCCCGAGGGCAATGATCTCGGAATGTCTGGTCGTGTGCCGCCCTCTTTCTATTTTCCGGCTGATGCTCCCGGTCTCCATGCCAGCCTCCGGCGCAAGAGCGTTGATGAGCGTCGATTTGCCAACGCCGCTCGGCCCGGCCAGGGCCGTTGTTCTGCCGGTAAGCATGCTCCTTAATTCTTCCAGTCCTTCTTTCCTGTGTGCGCTGAGAAACAGTACCTGATAACCGCATGTTTCATAGGCCATGCGAAGAGCTTCCTTTTCTTCCTCCGATGCAATATCCTGTTTGTTAAAACAGATAATACTCGTCAGGCTCTGCTGCTCCATCCGGATCAGGAACCGGTCCAGCAGCCCGAAATCCGGATTGGGTTTGACGATTGCAAAAATCACGATTGCCTGGTCGATATTGGCCACCGCCGGACGCAGCAATTCATTCTTTCGTGGTAAAATCCCCGTTATCGTTCCTTCTTTATCCTGCTCATCCAATATCTCAACGGAAACATTATCCCCCACGAGCGGTTTCATATGCTGATTGCGGAAAATGCCTCTTGCCTTGCACTCATAAATGCCTTTATCTTCTATATGCACATAATAAAATCCTGCAATTCCCTTTATGATCTTCCCTGTCATGCCTTCTCACTCTTCAACAAACGTGACGCCTCTCGTCACGGATTTTTCCGTCGAAGTTCCATCCATGATGACCGTATCTCCAGTATTGGGATCGGTCGTCGTCACAGGATTCGTCGTGACCGTAAAAATGAACTGAATCACACCGGTCTCCGCATGAATACCTGTATAATTCACAGGTAGCGGAAAAGACGCTGTCTGCGTATTCAACAGCTGTGTACCGTCCGCTGCCGTAACAATGACAGTGACCGGAAGACCGTCGTGATATTCGCTATCCTCAGTCGGTGCCGTGATATTATCGACGAATTTATAAGTGCGGGCTGTCGGCCCGATACTGACTTTTAAATCAATCACCGTTCCGCTGTCCACCCAGGAACCTTCGGAATAACTCTGATAACATATTTTATCCGTTAATGCCTCATCTTCATTATTGACCTGCGTAATCGTGCCGACGCTCAGACCGCTCTCTGTCAGCAGCGCCACACCGTCCATCTCTATCAATCCTGTCACATTGGGCACTCTGACCTTCGTGCTTTCCGCTCCCTGGCTTACCCAGATAGTAACAGAAGACCCCGCCGGTGCACCTTCGCCTGCCTTGGGCGACTGGGAAATGACATTGCCGCTGCGCACAAGATCATCGTAACTCTCTGTTGCATTTACAACAAAACCTTCTTTTTCCAGAATCGAAGTCGCCTCTGCCTGCGTCTTACTCTGCACATCGGGTACTTTAATGAGCTCATTCGCTTCCGCTACCGTCAGAATGACATTGCTGTTCCTATCCGTCATCGTACCGGCTTTGACGCTTGCCCTGATGATAGTTCCTGCCTCATGAGCGTCCGTTATTTCATATTCAATTTCGGGTGTCAGACCGATCTCGAGCAAAGCGCGTTTCGCTTCATCCAGCGTTTTCCCCTCGACTTCAATCATTTCCACCTGCTCCGCCTCTTCTTCCTGCTCCTGTTCCGTCTCTGTATCGGCATTTTCAAAAGGGAAAACGCCGAGCGTACGACCCACGATGAAAAGAACGATACCGCCGATCAGGAGCGCGGCAACAACGGCGAGAATCGTTGTGATCCGCTCCATTTTGGGATCGTAATCATCGTCATCGTCGTCATCATCTTCATCCTCATAGTACTCGTCATCTTCGTAGTACTCGTCATCGATGTCATCATCGTCTTCCTCATCATCCTCTTCGTCTTCATAATCTTCGTCATCTTCGTCTTCATAACGCTCATGCCGGTAATAATCCTCATTTTTCCGCAGGCGCATCGCCTCATCCATGGAATCTCTTCTGTCGGACTGACGCTTGATCTGCACCATATCCCTGTCCGTGATCATTCTGGTCGATGCTTCCTCGTCGGGATCCACCACCTTGACGAAATCTTCATCCGGATTTATCAACGACTGCTTCAAGTCGATGACCAGTTCTCCCATCGACTGATACCGCCTGTCAGGACTCTTCTGACAACATTTGCATACAATCTGCTCGACACTGATCGGAATCTCCGCCACAAACTCCCTCGGCGAAGGCAGTTCTTCCTGAATATGTTTGATGGCAATCGCCACCGTCGTTTCCCCATTAAAAGGAACACGGCCCGTCAGCATCTCGAACATGGTGACGCCAAGTGAATAAATATCACTCTTTTCATCGCTGTAACCGCCTCTTGCCTGTTCCGGCGATGTGTAATGTACCGAACCCATGACATTCGATGTAATGGTATTGCTGGTCGCCGCCTTCGCAATCCCAAAATCTGTCACTTTAACTTTGCCTTCTTTGGAAATAATAATATTCTGAGGCTTGATATCACGATGGATAATATGATTGTTATGTGCTGATTCAATTCCCATGGAAACCTGAATTGCGATACTGATAGCCTCTTTGGCAGAAAGCCTCGCCTTTTTCTCGATATATTTTTTCAGCGTAATGCCCTCTACCAGTTCCATTACGATATAGTAGATGCCGCCTTCTTCGCCAACATCATAAACGTTGACAATATTCGGGTGCATCAGGCCGGCGGCCGCCTGCGCCTCAATACGGAATTTGGAAACAAAATTCTCATTTTCGCTGAATTCCTGTTTTAAGACCTTGACCGCTACAAAGCGGTTCAGTTTATGGTCCTTTGCTTTATATACATCCGACATTCCACCGGTACCGATTTTTTCCAAAATCTCATACCGGTCGCCGATTATCATTCCAATTTTAATCATGATCACACCTACCTGCGCGTTGCGGCGCGCCTTAAAGTCAATGGGCCGAATACACATATTCAACCTTTGAATACACATTTTTATTCAACATTTACATCTCATCTGCTGACGGTTCAATAATGATCACAGAAATATTATCTTTCCCGCCGTTATCATTGGCCATCCTGACCAATGCTTCCGCCCTTTCTTTCAGGCTTCCCCCGCTCTTTAAAGTTTTTCGTATGTCTTCATCCTCTACCATATTGGTCAAACCATCTGAACAAAGCAGCACAATATCGCCGGCCTCCAGTTCCAGATTGAAAAAGTCCGCTTCGATCGTATTCCTTGCACCGAGCGCCCTTGTAATGATATTCTTATCCGGATGGTTCCTGGCCGACTTTCTGTCAATGCCGCCCCGCTGAATCATCTCTTCCACCAGAGAATGGTCTATCGTAACCTGCTCTATCCTGTCATTGATCAGATAGAGTCTGCTGTCTCCTACATTTGCCACTTCCAGATACTTGCCGATACAGGTCGCGATAACAATTGTCGTACCCATACCCATAAGCGCCTTGTCGCCGCCTGCTTTCTGCCTGATATAAGCATTGGCTTTGTTGATCGCTTTGCTCAAAATGATCGTAGGATTCTTTTCAAAAGAAGCCTTCACTTCCTCCACGATCGTCTCCACCGCGTATCTGGACGCAAATTCTCCCGCATTATGCCCGCCCATACCGTCTGCGACAATAAAAATGTTCGGCAGATTACCGACGGGAGTCTCCGAAAGATAAACAAAATCCTGATTTATTTGTCTTCTATGTCCAATATCTGTAACTGCATAGGACCTCAGCACTGTATTTTCCTCCTATGGTCATTCCTTTCACTCAGCCTGCTTTATCATATGGCTCCTTCTGAGCTGTCCGCAGGCACCGTCTATATCTCTGCCCATTTCCCTTCTAATAGTAACATTTATTCCATTTTTTTCAAGTTTATTTTTAAATCCATCTACCGCCCGTCTGTCAGACTGCCTGAAATTTCGCTCTTTTACGGGGTTTATTGGAATCAGATTAACATGGCAGTTAAGCGGCTTTATCAGCGCTGTCAGTTCTTCTGCATCCTCTTTCGTATCGTTCACCCCATCCGCCAGACTA
Organism: uncultured Lachnospiraceae bacterium; assembly: GCA_947178125.1. GTDB lineage: Bacteria > Bacillota > Clostridia > Lachnospirales > Lachnospiraceae > UBA3282. Next base: position 7,320 of record CAMWXB010000002.1, read on the forward strand.
TATTCAAATGTAATCCGCCGCCCTGTCTTTTCAAAATAGTATGTACAGGCATCCATCAATTCATCCAGCGAATACTTCTCGGCAATCGGCATCAGGCTGCGTCTCTTTTCGTCCGTCGCCGCATGAAGCGACAGCGCAAGCGTGATCTGAAGCCGTTCCTCAGCCAGCCGCCTGATGCCGGGCACGATGCCGCAGGTGGAAACCGTAACATTCCGCTGGCTGATATGAAGACCGTTTTCATCCGTCAGCAGCAGCAGGAAGCGGAGCAGATTCTCATAATTATCAAGCGGCTCTCCGGTCCCCATCACGACCACATTGGAGACCCGTTCCCCCGTCAGTCTCGTAATGGCATAAATCTGGTCGAGCATCTCGGAAGGCAGCAGATTCCGCTCCCACCCGTTCAGTGTGGAAGCGCAGAAACGGCAGCCCATCCGGCAGCCTGCCTGCGAGGAAATACAGACCGAATTTCCATGCTTATAGCGCATCCATACGCTCTCCACCAGATTCCCGTCAGACAGCGCAAACAGAAACTTCTTCGTCCCGTCTATCCTGGATTCCTGCACCTTTACAGCCGTAAGTGCGGTATAAGTAAAATACTCCCTGCACTTTTCCCGGAATGCCCTGGGCAGATTCGTCATTTCCTCATAATCCGCCGCAAGCTTCCGGTGCATCCACTCATACAACTGTTTCGCCCGGTAAGCGGGTTCGGAAAACTGTTTCACCTGTTCCTGTAACTGCGGCAGAGTCAAAGATTTGATATCTCTTTTTTCTTCTATATCCGTCATTTCAATTCCTTCCTTTGAATTGCAGAATGGCTCACCGGAAACATTCCGCAGGAAAAAGCTTCATTCCCTTCACGCTTTGCGCAGTCTTGCAAAGAAGAACCCATCCGATTCATGCACGCCCGGAAGCAGCTGCAGCATTCCCGTATCTGCGGCAGCAAGCAGTTCCTCCGGCAATTCTTCCGGCAGATGCCCCCGCATACTCTCCGGCGCAAAAGAAAACTCCCGGCAGAGCCATTCCACCATTTTCCCGTTTTCCTGCGGAACGACCGTACAGGTACTGTACAGCAAAATACCGCCCGGCTTTACATAAGCTGCGGCATTTCGCAGAATTTCCTTCTGCAGCGCGGTAATCTCCGCAAGGGACTGTTCCGTCGCATGATATTTGATATCCGGTTTTCTTCCGATGACACCGAGGCCGGAACAGGGAACATCCGCCAGTACGACATCTGCCGCCTGGTGCAGTTCCTCTCTGTAAATGCGCGCATCCCCGATTGCAGTCTTCATATTCTCCCTGCGCATCCGCCGCCTGTTTTCTTCCATTCGCAGCAGCTTTGCTTCCGTAATATCAAAAGAAAGCACGCTTCCCGTATCAGCCAGTTTGGAAGCCGCATGAAGCGACTTGCCGCCCGGCGCCGCACAGAGGTCAAGAACAGTCTGCCCTTTGTCAATGCCCGCCGCCTCCACGGCCAGCATGGAACTGACATCCTGTACTGCAAAAAGGCCCTCTTCATACCCCGGAAGATGCCGGATTCCTTCCGCTTTCTCTATCTGTACCGCATAGGGCAGATAAGGATGCTCTTTTACAGCAATTCCTTTCTGTTCCCAGGAAGTGAGCAGCGTATTCCGCTCGTCTATCGTCAGCCCCTCTTCCAGCCGGATTGTTACCGGCTTTCTTTCCAGAAAGGCCCGCAGCATTTTTTCCGTCGTTTCCAGACCATACAGCCGCAGGAAATATTCCGTCAGCCAGAGCGGCATGGAATACAACACTGAAAAAGCTTCCGCAACATTTTTTTCCGCATCGGGCCAGGCAATTGCTCCTTTCTGCCTGGAAAGATTTCGCAGAACGCCATTGACGTATCCCTGCAGCGAACCGAATTTTCTTTTTTTCGCAAGCTTTACCGCTTCGTTGCAGACTGCCGCATCGGGAACCGCCTCCATAAATAGAAGCTGATATGCACTCATCCGCAAAAGCGCCCGGATAAAAGGCTTCATCTTCTTTACCGGTACTTTGGAAATCCCATTAAGCACATAGTCTATCTGTATTTTCCGTTCAACGCTTCCTTCCGTGACCCGCTTGATAAAAGCCTTCTCTCTGGGCTCTAAATAGTCGTATTTCTCCAACACATCCGCCAGCAGCAGATTCACATACCCATCCGTTCTCTCCAGCTCCAGCAGGATTTCTATGATGATTTCTCTTAGATTCATTCTTACATGCCCTTCCCCGCTCTATCATAAAGCAAGCAAAACTTATGACAAACAAGTTTGTCAAGGAGAATGCCTTTCCCACAACCTGCGATATTTGCGCCGCAGGCACAATATTCGCAAGACGAATAAATTCGTCTATGAAAAATCTCTGATTTTTCAACCTAGTCTCTTCTCCTACTGTTATTTCCGAACAAAAGAATGAGCCTGAGCAGCTGTAACACGGAAGAAGCCGCCGCTGCTACATAGGTAAGCGCCGCTGCGCTGAGCACTTTACGGCATCCGTTCGTCTCGTCTCTCTCCATCAATCCGTAGTCGCCGAGCATCCGAAGCGCCCTTCCCGATGCGTTGAACTCCACCGGCAGCGTAACGATCTGGAACAAGACCGCAATAGCAAATACCCAGATACCGATCTGGATAAAAAGCTGATTCATGCCAAACAGCACTCCCAGCAGAATGATCGGGATTCCCAGTTTGGAGCCAATATTCGCCGCAGGTACAAGCGCCGTTCTGATCTGAAGCGGTGCATAACCCTTATTGTGCTGAAGAGCATGGCCGCACTCGTGTGCTGCAACGCCGATTGCCGCAACGGAAGTCGAACCATAAGTGGCATCCGAAAGCCGGAGCACCTTATGCGACGGGTCATAGTGATCCGTCAGTTCTCCCCGGATATGTTCCACCCGTACATCATAGATACCCGAAAGTTCCAGAATCCGCTGTGCCGCCTGCGCGCCCGTCATACCGCTCCTGCTCCTTACTCTGGCATACTTTTTAAAAGTCGAACTCACTCGAATCTGTGCTATGATACAGAGCACAGCGCCGATAATGACCAGCCAGTAAGTAGGGTCAAAATACATTCCATAATACCCGCCGTAATATCTCATATTTCATTCGCTCCTTTCGTTCTTCCTCACACTAGCTCAACAATTCTCCCGGTTTCATCTGACAGCCGAGCAGAAATGCTCTGACAGCCATCCTTTTTTTGCCTTCCAGCTGCACTTCCGTAACCTTCAAAGTTCCTTCTCCGGTCTGTACATAAAAAGCATCCTTCTCCACCGCCGTTACAGTCCCCGGAAGGGGTCCTTTTCCATTCTCCAAAACAGTTTCCTGCTCTTCTTTCTGTAACTGCCGACAGTTCACAATATCACTTTCCCACACTTTCAACGTCTTTCCATGAAAAGAAGTATACGCACTCGGCCAGGAATTTAATCCCCGCACCAGCCTTTCTATTTGAACGGCACTCTGCTGCCAGTCAATCTTCCCCATCGATTTGTCAAGCATCTTCGCATAACAGGATTCTTCATCGTTCTGCTTTTTTGGAACAAGTTCTCCCGCTTCCAGTTTCCGCAGCGCTTCTACAATCAGCTTTGCGCCCTCATCCGCCAGTTTATCATGCAGGCTGTCTCCCGTCTCTTTCTCCGCAATCGGCACGACGCTCTGCAGCAGCATATCGCCCGTATCAATCCCCTTATCCATCTGCATGATCGTAATGCCGGTCTCCTTCTCACCGTCCAGAATCACACGCTGAATCGGTGCTGAACCGCGGTATTTCGGCAGGAGAGAGGCGTGAATATTAATACAGCCATAACGGGGCATCGTCAGGATTTCTTCGGAGAGAATCTGACCAAAAGCCGCTACGACAAACACATCCGCCTCATAACCACGCAGCGTTTCCACCGCTTCCGGTGTCCTGACCTTCACAGGCTGGAATACCGGAATATCATACCGGAGTGCGCAGCTTTTGACCGGTGTCATCTGCATTTCCTTGCCACGTCCTTTTGGCTTATCCGGCTGGGTCACGACCGCCGCGACCTGATGTCCCGCCTCAATAATCGCCTGCAGCGCACCCACCGCAAAATCAGGCGTTCCCATGTATACAATCCTCATTTTATTTCCTCCTGTTGTCCGGCCTAGTCTTCGTCCTCTACATCCTCTACATCCTGCAGAGGTCCCTCTACTTTTTCTACATAAATATGCCCTTCAAGATGGTCCAGTTCGTGCAGCATTGCCCGCGCAAGCAGCTCCGTTCCCTCGATTTCAAACGGTTCCAGATTTTCGTTATAAGCGAGTATCTTCGCATAGTTCGGTCTTGTTACGCGCCCGGTCTTTCCCGGCACGCTCAGGCATCCCTCATACCCGGTCTGTTCGCCGCTCGTTTCGAGCACCTTAGGATTGATCAGAAGAATCGGATCTTCTCCCGTCACATCTATCACGGCAATTCTTTTCAGAATGCCGACCTGCGGCGCAGCCAGGCCGACACCATCCGCCTCATATAAGGTATCGAACATATCATTTATCAGATCCTGTACCCGCGGCGTGATTTCCTTCACTTCCTTACACGGCTTTCTCAACACAGAATCCCCAAACTCTCCTACTTCCCTAATCTTTCTAATTGCCATTTTTCTCTTCCCTTTCTGTCTTTTTCTTTTCTCTCAGTATGTATTCATCGGATCAAAATCAAACTGAATGCTCTGCTTTTTATAATCCTGCGCTTTGCTGTATGCTTCCAACATATCTTTTATCTGAACAAGCGCTTCGTAATCGGGATGCTTCAAATACAGCACATACCTGTACAGATCATTTATTCTGGATACGGCCGCCGGTGCCGGTCCGATCATGAGCAGCGTCCTGTCGGCGCCGAACCGCTCTTTTATCAGACGGGTAAACGTTCCGAGCACGCGCTCTCCCTGTGCTTCCACCTCGGTAATTACGAGTATCGCCAGCATATGAGCCGACGGCGGATATTGCAATAACTCCCTGTATACGATTTCCTCTTCATAAAAACCTTCATAATCCTGATTGGCGGCATGAACGATGCTGTAATGCTCCGGCTGGTACGTCTGAATCACGACTTCCCCCGGTTTTTCTCCGCGGCCTGCCCGGCCTGCCGCCTGTGTCAGAAGCTGAAAAGTCCGTTCTCCCGCGCGGTAATCGTTCTGGTTCAGGGACAAATCCGCCGCCAGGATACCCACCAATGTCACATTCGGAAAATCATGTCCTTTGACAATCATCTGCGTACCGACCAGTATATCGGCTTTTCCGTCCGCAAATGCCGACAGTATCTTTTCATAGCTCTCCTTACTTTTCGTGGAATCCGCATCCATCCGCAACACCCGCGCGCCCGGAAATTCCTTATGGACGGCTTCTTCTATCTGCTCCGTTCCCGCTTTGAAGCCGAGCAGATATTTGGAACCGCAGGAAGGACACAGTTTGGGCCGCATCACCTCATATCCGCAGTAATGACAGACCAGTTTTCCGTTCCGATGTTCCGACAGAGAAACATCACAGTGCGGACATTTCATGACATGGCCGCAGGCACGGCAGGAAATGAAGCCCGCATATCCTCTGCGGTTGAGAAAGAGCATAGTCTGCTCTCCCGCCGCCAGCCGCTGCTCCATCAGGCTTTTTAATTTCCGGCTGAAAATGGAACGGTTTCCTTCTTTCAATTCTTCCCGCAGATCGACAGTATATACCTGCGGCAATGCACCTCCTGTCAGGCGCCTTTTTAACTGATACTGCTTATACTCTCCTTTTGCCGCACGATAGCTGGCTTCCAGAGAAGGCGTTGCAGAGCCGAGCACCACGCTCGCGCCTTTCATTGACGCAATCTGTATCGCAGTCTCCCGTGCGTGGTATTTGGGCATGGATTCGCTTTTATAGCTGTTCTCATGCTCTTCGTCGATGATGATCACGCCAAGATTGGGAAAAGGCGTGAACAATGCCGAGCGCGGGCCGATCATGACATCCAGTTCTCCCCGTCTGGCACGTTCCGTCTGGTCATATTTTTCCCCCATGGACAGTGTTGAATTCATCACGGAGACCCGGTCTCCGAATCTTTTATAAAAACGAAGCAGCGTCTGATAAGTCAGTGCAATTTCGGGAATCAGCATGATCGCCTGTCTTCCCATCGCGATCATCTGCTCGATGATTCCCAGATAGACTTCTGTTTTGCCGCTTCCGGTAATCCCGTGTATCAGATAAGTTCCCGGTCTGCCTTCCCGGTACTCCTTCATCACATCTTCTATAATAAACCGCTGCTCTTCGCTCAATGCTCTGGCAGCTTCCTTCCCGGCAATCCTTTTTACCGGATTCCGATAATAATTTTCTGTTTCTATCGCAATGATACCCTGCTTCTCCAGGCTGTTCAAAGTAGGCGCCGCCACGTTCAGCTTTTCCCGAAGAAGCGTATAAGGCAGTATTTCTTCTTCTAATAGCGCATTCAATACCCTGACTTTTGCCGTCTGATGCTTTCTGGTACATTCCGTTATCTGTCTCTCAATTTCCTCCCGGCCGCAACATCTCGTGATTTTCTTCTGTTCCGGCTGCTTCAGCTTCTGCTTGACCGGAAGCACCGTTTTCAGCGCCGTGATCATCGTGGATCCGTAATGGCTCTTCATCCAGTACGCCGTCTGAATCAGATCGCTCTCAAGCGTCGTTCCCTTTTCGTCGATACAGCGTATTTCCTTCATTTTTTCCACCGGATAATCCGCCTTTTCGGACAATTCGACCACATAGCCCGTCAAATCCTTATTTCCCTGACCGAACGGCACATGCACCCGCACACCGGGCTGCACTTTCCCAATTAGTTCCTCCGGAATGATATACTGAAATGCCTTATCGACTTTCTCATGAGAGATTTCGACGACAACATCCGCATAACGCCTGTTTTCTATTGTATTTTCATTCATACAGATATTTCCTCAACATCAGTCCTTCGTCAGAAGAATGTCCCGAATCAGTTCCCGCTCATCCATCGGATATTTAACCCCTTTGATTTCCTGATAGTCTTCGTGGCCCTTGCCCGCCAGCACGATGATATCGCCCGGCTCTCCATGCGCGATCGCATAGGCAATTGCCTCTTTTCTGTCACAGATTTCCACATATTTGCCGTCTGTCCGGCCGATTCCCGTCTTGATATCCTCGATGATATCCTGCGGCTCCTCATACCGGGGATTATCAGAAGTAATGATCGTCAAGTCCGCCAGTTTCCCGCTGACCTCTCCCATCTCGTACCGACGCAGTTTAGAACGGTTGCCGCCGCAGCCAAAGACGCTGACGAGCCGGTGCGGCCGGTATTCTTTCAAAGTAGAAAGCAGGCTTTGAAGCGCCATTGCGTTATGGGCATAGTCGATCATCAGCGTAAAATCATCCGATACCTTTACAAGCTCGATGCGCCCCTTTACTTTCGCACACAGAAGCGCTTTTTTCACCGCCTCTGCCGATACATCAAAATGCCTGCAGACAGCGATCGCTGTCAGCGCATTGTAAACGCTGAACCGGCCCGGCATGGAAAGTTCCGCCGAAAAATTCATCAGCCCTTTTACATCAAAAGAAACGCCCAGTTTTCCGCCGCCGGACAACAGCTGTAGATTTTCCGCCTTTAAATCGGCATCCGTCTCAATTCCGTATGTCTCCAGCCGGCATGTATGCCCCGCCGTTACTTTCTCCCAATGTTCGTCGTCTTTATTCACAATACCGACCCTGCACTGCCGGAACAGCAGCCCTTTGCAGTTCAGATAATCATCGAAATCCTTGTGTTCATTCGGCCCGATATGGTCCGGTTCTATATTGGTAAAAATACCGAGGTCAAAAACAAATCCCTGCGTTCTATGAAGCATCAGCCCCTGTGAGGATACCTCCATCACTACCGTATCGCATCCCGCATCCGCCATCTGTTTAAAATACTGCTGCACCAGATAGGACTCCGGCGTTGTATTATTGGCATGAATATGCGTATCGCCGATGATCACTTCAATCGTACCGATCAGCCCGACCTTGCGGCCTGCCTGCTCCAGAATATTTTTTACCAGATAAGTCGTCGTCGTTTTCCCCTTTGTTCCGGTAATGCCGATGACCTGGAGCCTTCCCGCCGGATGTCCGAAGTATGCCGCCGAAATAAAAGCCATCGCATACCGCGTATCCGCCACACGGATAACCGTCACTTCCGCCTGTGCCGGAAGCTCCACTTCTTTTTGCACAAGTAAAACGCGGGCGCCCGCTTCCACAACCTGCACGGCAAAATCATGCCCGTCTACGTTCGCGCCCGAAATGCAGATAAAAAGGCTTCCCTGCGTCACCTTTCTGGAATCGTAAACAACTTCCGTCACTTCAATCTCTTCCGTACCCCTGATGCACTCATACGCCAAATCCGCCAGTAATTCCTTTAATCTGCTCATCACGAACCTCCATTAATGCTTTTACACCCATTAAAACCTCAATATATAAAATATCATGAAATACACTCTTTTTCAACTTTTCACATTTTCTTTATGGAACTTTATGTTTTTATTAAGGTAAGTTTATTTTTTTATTAGAAAGAAAACACATTTTAGACACATTTACAATTTAAGATATTAATCAAGATAGTTGAATAACTCACTATCTCCCCCCTCATAAGAAAATACGAAAAAGCCTGAGAATTTCTCAGGCTTTTTCGGTGTGTTCCCTATCTCAATTTCTCCACCGTAATGCTCTCATACAATTCTTCTGCTGTACCGAACGGAACATCCACACATTTTAATGTCGTCGCATTTGCTGCGGAAATGGCCACCGCCCGCCTGACGGATTCTTCCTTCGAATCTTTTCTCAGGAATGACATCGCATAGGAAGCTACGACACAGTCTCCGCATCCTACCGTATTCAGGGCCTGCACATTTTCCGGCTTTGCATAATATACCACACCGCCGCTGCATACATATAATAAGCCGTTCTTACCCATTGAAACAACGACATGACCGATTCCTCTTTTATGAACCTCGATTGCGGCTTCTATGACATCTTCCCTGTTTACCAGTTTATGCCCCACAATATATTCTAATTCCTTCTGATTCGGTTTAATAAAGTACGGCTTCGCTTCTATCCCGCTCCGCAGGCTTTCCCCGCTCGTATCGAGCATCGTTTTGATTCCCTTTAAGCGCGCCTTTTCAATTAACGTCTTATAAATATCTTCCGGAACGCCTCTGGCTGCGCTCCCGGATAAAACAACGATCTCGCATTGTGCGGCCAGTTCATCGAACAATACAAGAAATTCTTCCAACGCCTCTTCCCCAATGAGCGGACCCGGCTCTATGATTTCCGTCGCATAGCCGTTATCCGCCAGAATATTGATATTGCTCCTCGTTTCGCCCTCTACCCGGATGAACTGGCACTCCACCTGTTTATCGAGCAGGGTATCCTCGATAAAATCCCCCGCATAACCGCCCAGAAAACCGGTCGCGCATACGAGCTGCCCGTACTGCCGCAGCACCCTCGCCACATTGATGCCTTTTCCGCCTGCAAAAGACATTGCCGTGCGCATTCTGTTCACATGTCCCGTAATGAGTTCTCCGGCCGTATAAGTCTTATCCACTGCCGGATTTAAAGTTACCGTAAGTATCATATTCACACCTTCCTTCCGCCATCGGCGGCACAATAGTCCTGCATCACGATCTGCAGGCTTTCTTTTCCCTGATATACATTGATATCCGGATAGTAGACCATTTGAATGACTATTTCCCTGCTGCCCTCGCGATACAGCTTTTCCCGCTCTTTCTCCCCGAACGTCTCTTCCAGAAAAGCATGCCACTTTGGCAGGTCTCCAAAATAAATCATCTCGAACAAATTTCCCTCTTCATCCTGTATCCGGTACTTTCCTACGTTTTCATTCTTCCCAAGAATCCTGCCATGTAGTATATGTATATTTTTCCGGGCAAAAACAGGCTTGGCATTCCCGTTTCCGAAAGGCTCCAGCACCTGAAGCTGCCTTACGAAGTCCATCCGGATATAGGATAGAGGCATCGGTACATCGATCAGGATTTTCTCGATAAAATCTTCATCGGACAAACGGCAGTTCCGATTAAGCGCCAGCCGGAATTCCTCTATATTTTCTTCCGGCATCGACAGCCCGGCCGCCATTTTGTGTCCGCCATACCGCGTAAAAAGATGCTTGCAGAGGGTCATCTCCTCATACATATGATAAGTTTCAATCGAACGCCCAGACCCCTTGACGCCTTCCTCTCCTTTTGTCAGCACAAAGACAGGCTTGTGGTATTTCTCTTTGAGCCTTCCCGCGATGATTCCCGCCAGACTTTCGTGGCAGTCCGGCAGATAAATCACAAGAACGCGGTCGTTCTTAAACGACCCGCTCTCTATCATGGCCGCGGCCTGTTCCGCGCCCTGTCTCGTCATTTCCTTCCTGCTGTCATTTAACTCTTTCAGTTCACCGGCAATCGTGACCGCCTGTGCAAAATCGCCGCTTTCGAACATCTGCAGCGCCTTCTTTGCCGTATCCAGCCTGCCCGTCGCATTCAGACAGGGGCCGAGCACGAAACCGATATGATAGGCCGACAACGGCTTGTCCTGCAGCCCGTTCACCTCAAGCAGCGCTTTCAATCCGAGATTCTTCGTATGCGCTATCTGGCGCAGGCCGTATTTGACAAGGATGCGGTTCTCATCCCGCAGTTCCATCACGTCCCCTACCGTGGCAAAAGCCGCAAATTCCAGAAGTTCCGAAAGCAGCTCTTTACGCGCCGTTTCCATATCCTGCGCATTGCCGGCTCCCGCCTGCCGGGAAATTTGTCTTACCGCTTCTTCCGTCAATACCTGTACGAATTTATAAGCCACCACCGCACCACAGATACCATCAAAAGGATAGCTGCACTTTTCCTGCTTCGGGTCGATGACAGCCACCGCCGGCGGAAGGATTTCGCTCCGCTTCCCGTCCTCTGTCTCCTCGTAAGGCACTTCGTGGTGGTCCGTTACGATAACACTCATACCCAGTTCTTTTGCGTAGGCAATCTGCTCTGCAGCCGCAATGCCGTTATCACAGGTAATGATCGTATCGATGCCCTCTTGATGCGCCTCTTCGATCAAATGGTCATTCAGCCCGTAACCGTCCCTGATCCGATGCGGTATGACCGTATCGACACTTGCACCACAGAAACGCAGGCCTCGCAGCAGGATATAAGCCGCACAGATACCGTCAATGTCATAATCGCCAATGATCCGGACGGATACCCCTTCCTCTATTTTGGACAGCATAAAAGCGACTGCTTTCTCCATATCGTAAAGCAGCCGCGGTTCATGCAGATTATCCAGTGTTCCGTGCAGAAACAAATCGATTTCCTTATCCCCGACAATATCCCGATTTCGTATGATGCGCGCAATGACAGGGTCTATCTGAAATGTCTCCGCAATCTTCGCAAAGTCGGCTTTTTTCGCCGATATCATCCATTTTGCCATATTAATTTCTACCGATTCTTAAATTTACTTAAATCCGTTACGCCAAGATGCGCAAACCAGTGGACCAGACGGGAGTCGAACCCGTGTCCAAAAGCCCATTCCCTGTCCTTCTACTATCATAGTCTGCCGTTTCGGATTGCTCCTCATTCCCTCCCGTATCAGGAAGCAGACGCCCCGATACGCTCAGTAGCTTCATGTTACGCCCACAGGCTCAAAGCTTTGCCTGTGTCGTTTCCTGCATCGTCGATGCCCGGTTCTTAATGTGCAGGTGCACTAAGGCGGACAGCTGCCATTAGGCAGCGTATGCTAAATTATCTTCAGCGTTTATATTTAGGTTCGCGATTTGACGCATCGCCTGCGGATAGCTTCTCCAGCTGCAAGACCCCTGTCGAAACCTTGACTGGCCCTTATATACGTTATTGATGCAGGAAAAACAAATGTCTGCTCCGCATCCGTCTGTTTTCTCCTGCTTCTGTTATATTATACCATATATCGGCTGATTATAGTATCTTTTTTTATAAATTTCTTATCTTAAAATCCCGCTCATGCTCTCTGCGCTGGTCTTTCTTCGCGATATCCTGGCGCTTGTCATAGAGTTTCTTACCTCTGGCAAGCCCAATCTCCAATTTGGCCCGGCCATCCTTGAAATAGACCTGCAGCGGAACGATGGTGTAGCCCTGTTCGGATATTTTGCCGTTCAACTTACGGATTTCTTCTTTGTGCATCAAAAGTTTCTTTGGCCGCAGCGGGTCTTTGTTAAAAATATTTCCCTTTTCATAGGGGCTGATATTCATGCCATAAACAAAAGCCTCCCCGTTCTCGATACGGATAAAGCCTTCCTTAATGCTGCATTTGCCGAGCCTTAACGATTTTACCTCCGTACCGTGCAGCGAAAGCCCTGTCTCATACTTTTCCTCTATAAAAAAATCATGATACGCCTTCTTATTATTGGCTACTAACTTCATTGCTTCCTTTGCCATTTAAAACCTCCGTTCTTTCTCTGCATCATGCCGGCTTTGTGCCGCAAAACCCGCAGACGCCCATTACGTCTCATCTTCCTCAAACGGAATGGAAAAATCGATGCTCCGCGTCATGCGCTCCACACCGTCAACGCAGACTTTCAAAGACTCGCCCAGCCGGTATTTCATGCCGGTATCCTGTCCCACCATCTCGTAAGTGCTTTCATCATAATAAAAATAGTCTCCGGGCAGCTTCGACACATGAATCATGCCTTCCACCGTATTCGGCAGTTCCACATAAACGCCCCAGCTCGTAATGCCGGAAATGACACCCTCGAAAATCTCGCCGATATGGCCTTCCATATATTCGGCCTTTTTCAGCTTATCCGTCTCCCGCTCCGCCTCTTCGGCACGGCGCTCCATCTTGGAAGAACGTTCCGCCACCGCCGGCAGTTTTTCCTGATAATGCTCCAGTCTTTTGTCAGACAGACGGCCCCGCAGCTGCTCCTTGATGATGCGGTGAATCTGTAAGTCAGGATAACGCCTGATCGGGGAAGTAAAATGGCAGTAATACTGGCAGGCAAGGCCGAAATGCCCGCTGCACTCCACCGTATATTTCGCCTGCTTCATGCTCCGCAGCGTCAGCCTGCTGATCAGCATCTCTTCCGGCGTCCCCTCCATCTTATCGAGCAGTTTCTGGATTTCCTTCGGATGTATCTCTTCCCTTGATGTCTTGATATAATAGCCGAAATTATGCAGGAATGTCGATAACTTCATGATCTTTTCCGGGTCCGGGTTATCGTGGGTACGATAGACAAAGGGAATCTCCAGCCAGAAAAAATGCTGTGCCACCGTCTCATTGGCGATCAGCATGAAATCCTCAATGATCTTCGTTGCCACATTCCGCTCATAGGGCCGGATATCCACCGGATGTCCTTCCGAATCCAGCAGAATCTTCGTTTCCGGAAAATCAAAGTCAATGGAACCTCGCTTATGCCTTTTCTCCCGTAAAAGCGCCGCCAGTTCCGCCATCTGTTCGAACATGGGGACAAGTGCCTCATATTCCCTGCACTCCTGTTCATCGTGGTCTTCCAGAATCTTTTTGACGCTCGTATAGGACATCCGCCTGTCCACGCGGATGACGCTCTCGACAATCTGATAATCCGTCACATTGCCTCTGCTGTCTATCGTCATCAGACAGCTGAGCGCCAGCCTGTCCACGCCCTGATTCAAGGAGCAGATACCGTTCGACAGCTTATGCGGCAGCATGGGAATGACCCTGTCCACGAGATAAACGCTCGTTCCCCGCTCCAATGCCTCCCAGTCCAGCGCGGAATTTTCCTGTACATAGTTGGATACGTCCGCGATATGGACGCCGAGATGATACAATTCTCCCTCTTTGGACAGGCTGACCGCATCATCAAGGTCTTTGGCATCCTCGCCGTCTATCGTCACCATCTGCACATCCCGCAGGTCCGTGCGTCCTGCTCTGTCCGCATCCGAAACCGTATCGGGAATCCGCTCCGCCTGATTCATGACCTTTTCACCAAAAGCTTCCGGCAGGTCATAGCCCCGGATGATCGACAGGATATCGACGCCCGGGTCGTTGATATGGCCGAGGATTTCCACGATCTTCCCTTCCGGATTATGCCGTTCATCCCCGTAGCTTGTCAGCTCCACTACTACTTTATGCCCGTCAACCGCGCCTTTAGAACGCTCTTTCGGCACAAAAATATCAGTGCCGATCTTACCGTTATCTGGAATCACAAAACCAAAAGATGCCGACTGCTCGTAGGTTCCTACAATCTGGCGTGCGCCGTGCTCCAATACCTTGCGGACTACCGCCTCCTGCCTTTTGCCCCGTTTGCCCGGCAGCAGCTCCACCTGCACCCTGTCCAGATGAAAAGCATTGTTGACCATCGTTTCCGGAACATACAGATCTTCTTCCCGGCCTTCTATCTCCACAAAACCAAATCCTTTGGCATTACTGATAAAAGTGCCTGTCAAAAGCCGCTCATCCGGCTTGATATATTTGCCTTTCGCCGTGACCTGTACTTTTCCTTCCCGCAAAAGCGCGTCCAGCACTTTTCGAAATTCTTCCCTGTCCTCTTTTGCGACCTGCATGAATGCCGCAAGTTCTTTTTCCTTTAACGGCACATACATCTCGTCTTCCAGAAGCTCACAGATCAACTTTTTTCTTTTCTCAAATAATTCCTGACTCATTCTTCACCTGTTCTTTCCATATAATCGGGCAGGAAAGATTTCTTCCCCTGTCCCGCCGGCGTCTGCCAGCCTGTTTTTCTATTTCCCCTGGACGCACACGGCACGCATGCCGCTTTAGCGGCAAATTTCCTAACGCGGACCTGTGCATAATATAAAAAAGCACTCTTTTGCAAGAGTGCTTTCACATCGCCTAAAAGACATTGAGGTTCAGAATGACCGCTAACAGCATGAATCCTACGGCAAGGCCCGTTGTGATCTTGACGAGTTTCCCTTCCATGGAACGCCCTTTATTCTTTCCCCAATATGTTTCCGCTGCACCGCTGACAGCCCCGAGGCCCGCGGTCTTTCCCTCCTGCATCAGCACCAGTATAACGAGTGCAATACAAATGATAATATATATAACAGTTAATGCAATCCTTAACGCTCCCATTCGAAATCTGCTCCTTTCCCTATATCAAGCAGAATTTAGTGTAACACAGAAATGCGCAGGATGCAAGGGGAATTTTTCTGTTTTAGCTGTCTGTTTTAGCTGCAACCGAGCGCTGCTCCCTCTAACAGCTTTCATAACCTCAAACTCCATAATATCTCCGTATGGCTTCCGCCATATATCTTGTCGTTCCCGCACCGTATTGCTCGTCCTGCACTTCCGCAATTTTTCCATTCCGCAGGTATTCTTCTGCCAGATCCAGCAGATAATTCCTCGCATTGTCCATGTTCAGCATCCGCTTATACAAATCGGCCAGTTCCTCCACCATTTCCTGTTCCCTGTCATCCCCGCCGCATCCAATACGCGCGGCAAATTCCCGAAGAAGCGCATCAAATGCCTTCCGCAGTTCCTCCATATTTTGAATCGGTGTATATGCCTCAATGACCTTCTCTTTACTGCCATACCATTTTAGCAGAGATGCCTTATTGTTTTCTTCATTCAATCCCCGCTCCAGTCTTTCCTGATAAGCCTCAACGCTTCCGCCGCCGTATTCTTTCATAAACCGGTCAAACTCCTCTTCCGGTAATGCTTTTTTCATCTTTTCAATGATGATTGTAACGTCATTTTGGTTAAACTCACTAAAACTCATCGTATTGACTCCTTTCATCCTGTCGGTTATCAACTCAATAATGCTGTTCAGACGGTTACGTTTCTTTTCGAGCATGGACTTTTGTGCACGAAGAATCTGTTCTTTATCAAGAGACGGATTTTCCATGATTTTCTTAATATCGCTAAGCGGAATTTCCAGTTCCCTGAAAAACAGGATTTCCTGCAGCTTTTCCAATGCCCTGTCGTCGTACAGACGATAACCAGCCTCCGTCAGCCTAGCCGGTTTTAGCAGACCGATTTCATCATAATACCGCAATGTCCTGATACTCAGTCCGCTTATCGCAGATACTTCTTTTATCGTCTTCATCCTGCCTTTTCCTCCTTCCGACTTCATCTTAAACCGTCACGCTGCGGGAGAGTCAATCCCTGAATATAAATTTCTCATCACACAAAAAGAGCACATAGACTGCTTTCTATGCGCTCCAAATTCTGCTTTGCCGCTTCTGTTTCGACATTTTCTCACTTTGCCATTTTCCTTCTTCCAATCATGAGCAGGCAGCTCAAAAACAATACGTCCACTGCTATTTGGGAAAATATCTCCGCACTCCTCCAGCCAAATACATAAGATAACCCCATCTGTACTGCGATGATTCCTGCCATTGCGCCGGCTGCCATTACTATTTTCTTCATTTTGATATCCCCTTTTCTTTGTTTTTTATTTTCTGATATCAGGATATCAAATAACAGCGGTCTGCTCCATCGATTTTCCTTACATTTTTGTGCCGTATCTTACAATCCTGTAAGATAGCATTCTCACAATTCAAACGCCAGCGCCGCGAACGCATCTTCCATCTTCGGCTGCGTACTCCGCGCATTCATCAAAAACGCCTTCATCTCCGTATGGCGTTCTCCCATATCCTCTAACACGGCGCTGAAATTTCCGTCATGAATACAGCCGTTATCCAATAAGAACTGATAATATGCCCGCTCGTCGCCGTATTCTTCCAGAACCACCTTCCATGTCTCTTCCGAACTTTCCCCTTTCGCATGGGCGCGCAGATAAGAAAGCAGTTCTTCCTTTGTATCCGGCGCAAGGCCGATATCGTTCATGAGCCGCAGCATCGCGAGACGGACTTTGAACCGCCGCCGCTGTTCAATATAATAGTCCAGATTATTCTCTTTGCTGCCGTAATCTTCCTCCCCGCACAGAAGCATTTTGGAAAAACCCTCTTCATCCGCCTGTGCCATCAGCGACTGCATCCGCGCATCCCACTGTTCCAGCCAGCTTTGGCTCCCCGCCGCGAGCGGTTCAAATAAATAAAAAGCATCCAGACTGCCCATCACCGCCGCGAGCAGACGGGAAATTTCCGCTTCCGGACCGGTGATATCGTCCGGGGACACGGAAAGAATATCCTCTCCGTTTATCGTCAGAATCTGCTGCAGCCGAAAACAGTCTTTCAAAATACCCTGTCCGACAACCAGCGTCTTTCGTGGCAAAATAAGCGCCCGCAGCGCACTACAGCAGGCAAAGGCCCAGTCCTGTATTTCTGTAACGCTTTCCGGCAGATTCATCTGCTGTAGTTCTTTTGCTCCAAGAAAAGTCTTTTTTCCGATGACCGTTACCGGCTTTTCCTCTATCCGTTCCGGTATTGCCAGCGTGATATCCCGTCCCCGGTATCCGGTCAGGATAATGCTGTCTTCCCGTATTTCATATTGCAAAATACCATGTGCCGTTTCCATTTCCCCTGTCTGCATTATGATAACCATGCCTTTCCCACAACCTGCGATATTTGCGCCGACGCTGAAAGCGTCCCATTCCCGCCTGCAAAATAGATTCCTGCTGCCCTGTGCATCCCCTACAGAACGAGGTCGATCTGCTGCATCAGCATATCGCTTCGCTCGGATACCATCATTTCCTCATGATGCCGCTTATAATCCTCACTGCCATACATACTGATAAATTTCGCGCAATCCTGGTTGACCGTACATTCTGTTAACAGAATCAGCATTTCATTGCCCGCTCCAAACGTATCTTCCACAAAAGCGAACAGATAATGCAGCTTCTGTCCGACCTCGCCCGTTTCCTGTCTGTAACCGGCTACCTCATGATCGTAACGGTCTTTTAAAAGTTGTACCGCCTCATCTTTA
The DNA here is from genome assembly GCA_947178125.1 of uncultured Lachnospiraceae bacterium. Taxonomy (GTDB): domain Bacteria; phylum Bacillota; class Clostridia; order Lachnospirales; family Lachnospiraceae; genus UBA3282. The sequence goes on from CAMWXB010000002.1 coordinate 25,112, forward strand.
TCCTGCACGTCACGCAGACGAAATTCCTTCTCGCAGTCCTGTAAAAAGCGGATGACCTTCCGCTGTTTCCGTTTCTCCCGTTCGGATAAGGAACCGGCCTTCTGCAAAGCCTCCATTCCTTTCTGCCTGCCTTCTATCTGCTTTTCGAGCAAAATACGCATCTTGCCGGACACAGACACCGTATCCTGTATATGCTTATCCTGCCCGTCTATAGCATTGCCCTCCATACGGGTGTCTTCCGCCCTGTCATTCTCCTGCGCGGCATTCCTGAGCGCCTTCATATGCACCAGCAGATTGTTCAAATAGTCGAGTTTCTCCATATTCTCCCGGATATCGTGCTGTACCCGCTCGGTCAGCATCCCCATCAGGGAAAGACGCTCATCGAAATCGGCCTTTCTTGCTTTTTCTCCGGCGCTTGCAGGATTTTTCCCCGCAAGAATCTCTTCTACATGATAATCTTTTTTATACTTCTGATACAGGTCATAATAAGCGGTAAATTCTTTGACCACGCGGGGATTCCGCAGATATTGCTCCACCAGCGTTTCTTCCACCTTCATGCCTTCCTCTTCATAGAGCAGTATCATCTCGGACAAATCTTCCCAGCCTCTTGCCGTAATGTAATTTTTGCCCCGCACGGTCGTCTCGACCAGATAGAAATCCTCTTTTTTCAAATCCAGATAATTCAGAATGGCGGTATGCAGGTTCCGGTTTCTGGCATACTCTTTCCAGACGCCGTAATCCGCTTCCACCTCCAGAATCTTCATCCTGTCCAGCGTGACCACGTCGAACTCCCGCACCGATTTATTATATTCCGGCGGATTTCCCGCGGTAACGATGACCCAGCCTTCCGGCACCTTATGACGGCCGAATACCTTATACTGGAGAAATTGCAACATGGACGGCGCCAGTGTTTCCGACACGCAGTTGATCTCGTCCAGAAAAAGAATCCCCTCTTTGATACCGCTGTCCTTCATCACATCATAGACCGAAGCGATGATCTCGCTCATCGTGTACTCGGAAACATCATAAGAAAGCCCGTCGTATTCCTTATGCGCGATAAAAGGAAGCCCTAACGCCGACTGTCTCGTATGATGCGTCATGGAATAGGATACGAGCGCAATGCCGAGTTCCTGCGCAATCTGTTCCATAACGGCCGTTTTGCCGATTCCCGGCGCGCCCAGCAGAAAGATCGGCCGCTGTCTGACCACCGGAATCCGGTACTCTCCTTCCTCGTCTTTCTTCAAATACAATTTAACGGAATCCTTAATATATTCCTTCGCCTGTTTAATGTTCAGCATTTCACTTCTCCCTTCAATCTCCTCACGGAAAGAATGCCCTTGATGAGCATTCTTTCGATTGAAAAAGACTCAGTCTTTTTCAATCTCGTCCAGTACGACCTTGATCGCCCAGGGCGGCACCGCCGGCGCCTCCCCATCCTCCCGCAGAAAAACAAATGCGGTATCGTAATCCGGCATCCGCTCAGGGTAAATACCATAACCATCCGTAAAATAAAGCAGTCCTTTCAAATCCGCAAATTCACCTGCCTGCTGCAGCGCTTCCACATATTGAAAGACCGGCCGGAAATCCGTAGAGCCGAAGCCACGCAGCTTCCCGCTCTGCATAAATGCGTCAAATTCCTCTTTGCAGGTTATTTTCGTATCGCTCTGCACCTCATTATCGCATTGTATGATGTGCACATTGATCTTCTGAAAAAAATTCTCTTTCTGCTGCATGATCTGATACGTCTTATTCAGAAAAGCCTGTACCACTTCCCCGCGGCATGAGGCCGAAGTATCGACCGCTATCACAAAATCCCTGATCTTATTGGCATCTTTATACTCTAACGGCTCGACGAGCGGCATATTTCCATAACGTGACAGCCCATAGGTGTAATAGATATAATCAAATTCATCGTCATTGACCTGTATCGTCTCGCCCATCGTCATGAAACGCCGCAGGAAATCGCTGTAATCGTATTTTTCCCTCGTGGCCTCTTTCAGATTCTCTTCCATGCTCTGCGCATTGTTCTTATCTTTGGAAAAAGACTTTAAATCCGCCTTTACCCGTTCGCTGACTTTGCGCCACTCTTCCTGCGACAACACCAGTTCTTCTCTTCTGTCCCAGTACAGGTGTTCGTCATAATGGCACAGTTCCCGCCATTCTTTCAGCGCTTTGTTTGACGGCGGCTCAATCCGGAAATGTCTGTAAAGTTTTTCCGCCGTCAGCCCGCCGGCCTGCTTTCTCAGAATATCAAGCCGCCCCCGCAGAACGGCATCTGACTGCATCGCGGCAAGATGCAGATTGATTTCCAGAATCGTATTCTCCACCGCAATGTCGGTCGCCAGATCCCACAATTCCCGTTCCAGCTTGTCGGTCTGAAAACTATGATAAAAAATACAATGCAAAAGCACATGCAGATAGAGTCTGACCATAAAATGCGGCTCTTTCCGATAGCGGGCGAGCAAAACCGCCGGGTCATAAAAGAGCGTGCTCCCGTCATAAGCGAACGCGCCCATCTGTTCTCTTTCTTCCAGTTTCAGCCTTGCCAGCGCCACATCCAGAAAACGCATATTGATCAAAATACCGTCATGCGCCAGCCGGATGACTTCACGGGCAAGCGATGATATCTGTTCCGTCATGTTATTCTCCATTCCGGAGCGTTTACGCGACGGGGCGGCGCAAATCTCAAATCTGCGTCTGCCGTCAGCAGAATTTGTGACGCTCCGACACAAATTCGCGGCTGAAAGAATCCTCTCTTCCAACCGCCATTGTTTCCATACTTCTTTCCGCCCTTTTAGACAAAGGGATTATGCTTCTTCTCATATCCGATATCCGTCGTTTCTCCGTGCCCCGGGTATACTTTTACCGCATCCGGCAAAACGAACAGCCGCTCTTTTATAGAGCGCACGAGCGCGCTCATACTGCCCGTCGCCAGATCCGTTCTTCCCACGGATTCCTGAAACAGCGTATCACCGCTGATCAGAATACCGTCCTCTTCAAAGTAGTAACAACAGCTGCCGACCGTGTGGCCCGGTGTCGCGATCAGTTTACAGGTCATGCCCGCAATCGTGATTTCTTCTCCGTCCTTCAAATATCTGTCCGGCACGACCGTATAGGGTCTGCCAACCTGCTCCGATACATTGGTAACGGCATCTTCGCACAATGCCTTTTCTTCTTCATACGCATAAATCGGTGCGCCTGACAGTTCCCGCAGCTTATTTGTCCCCCATATATGGTCAAAATGTCCATGCGTCAGCAAAATACCTGCTACCTGAAAACCTTTTTCTTTTAAGGCTTCATAAATATAATCGCCCTTATCCGCCGGGTCAAAAAAGATAACATCTTTTTCGCCCTCCTGATACACAAAATAACAATTTGTCTGGCAGATGCCGAGCATCAGCCTGCCGACCTTCAAATTTGCCATGTTCCTCCGCTCCTTTTCTTCCACCGCTCTGCCGCGATGCGCCAAATCTGCCTTAGCAGTTCCTGTGGCAGTCCGTCAGCCCGTCGTCCGCTCGATATCGAGAACGCTGCTTATCGTACGGATTTTGTCAATGATCCGGTTCAATTCTTCCCTGCTCCGAATCTCAAAGCTGACGTTTATCGTCGCCGTTCCCTGCTTATTGATTCTTGTATTCAACGCCAGGATATCGATATCCTTCTCGGTCAATGCCCTGGAAATATCCGCCAAAAGGCCGTTCCGGTTGTTGGCATAAATACTGATCTCCGCCAGATATTTCTCGTCTCCGTTATCCGCCGCCTCCTGCTGCCATTCCGCATCGATCAGTCTGACACAGTCGATTTCCGGTAAATGCAGGATATTGATACAGTCCGTACGATGAATAGAAACGCCGCGCCCTCTCGTGACAAAGCCCACAATCTCGTCTCCCGGCACAGGGCTGCAGCATTTGGAGAATCTGACCGCCACATCGTGAATGCCTTTTACGACGATGCTGCTCGTGCCTTTTTTGGGCTGCATCCTGCTATACTGGGCATTCTCTTTAACCTCGGCAAGCACTTCTTCATCGGACATCTCTTTTTTGTGGTCATGATCATACTGCTCCTGCATCCGGTTGATGATCTGGCCTTCTTTCAGCCCGCCATGCCCGACCGCCGCCAGTACGGAATCCCAGTCCCGGAATCCGTATTTCTTCATGATTGCCTCTTCATACTGAGGAACCAGAATATCCTGCGTATTAATAGCTTTTGCCTTACAATAGTTCAAAAGCAGTTCTCTGCCCTTAACAATATTATCTTCTTTTAATTCCTGTTTAAACCACTGATTGATCTTATTTTTGGCCTGTGTGCTCTTCACCAGATTCAGCCAGTCACGGCTCGGCCCTTTGGAATTCTGGGAAGTCAGGATTTCAATCCTGTCGCCGTTCTTGATCTCATAATCGATGGTCACGAGTTTGCCGTTCACTCTGGCACCGATCATTTTATTGCCGACCGCACTGTGAATGCTGTATGCGAAATCAATCGGTGTTGAGCCCGCCGGAAGATTTTTGACATCGCCCGTTGGGGTAAAACAGTATACATGATCGGAAAAAAGGTTCAGATCGCTCTTTAAAAGTTTCATGAACTCTTTATTATCTTCCGCCGTCTGCTGCCACTCCAGTATCTGCCGCAGCCAGACGAGTTTTTCTTCTTCCTGCGCCTCCACTTTCTTTCCATCGGAAGCTTCTTTATATTTCCAGTGCGCAGCAATACCGTATTCTGCCGCCTTGTGCATCTCATAGGTACGGATCTGTATTTCAAACGGCTGCCCGGAAGAGCCGATCAGCGTGGTGTGCAGAGACTGATACATATTTGCTTTCGGTACCGCGATGTAGTCCTTGAAACGGCCCGGAATCGGTTTATACATCTCATGGATCACGCCCAGCGCCGCATAACAGTCCAGGACCGTATCCACGATAATACGCACCGCGAACAGATCATAAATCTGGTCGATGGTCTTGTTCTGATTCTTCATTTTCTTGTAAATGCTGAAAAAATGCTTGATGCGCCCGTCAATCTGCGCCTTGATACCGGCGTGTGCAATATGCTCGCCTACTTCATCTACGATTGTCTGAATATATTTTTCACGGACGCTCTTTCGGACTGCAATCGTATCCACCAGTTCATAATAAGCCTCCGGTTCGAGATATTTTAAAGATAGATCATCCAGTTCCACCTTAATTTTGGAAATACCGAGCCGCTGGGCGATCGGTGAATAAATATCCAGCGTTTCCCGCGCAACTTCTTTTTGTTTTTCGGCATTTCGGTACTGCAGGGTACGCATATTGTGCAGTCTGTCCGCCAGTTTGATCAGGATCACACGGATATCCCTTGCCATTGCCAGAAACATCTTCCGCAGATTCTCCGCCTGCCGCTCCAGCTTCTCCGCATCTTTATCGCTGCCCTTTTCTCCGTGGAAACTCAATTTATCCAGTTTCGTAACGCCATCCACAATTAAGGCAACGTCTGCGCCGAATTTCTCCGCAATCTCCTCATCCGTTATCGGCGTATCTTCCACCACGTCATGCAGCAGCCCTGCAACGATCGTTTCCTTATCCAGTTCCAGATCTGCCAGAATGATCGCCACACACAGCGGATGGATGATATAAGGCTCCCCTGATTTGCGGACCTGATCCTTATGCGCCTCATATGCTACCGCATATGCTTTTTCGATCAGCGAAATATCATCGGAAGGATGATATCTGCGCACGCGCGCGATCAACTCCTGATACAACGCTTCAGGACTCTGGAATTCTTCTATCGATTCGATTCTTCCGTCATCAAAAACAACTTCTTTCTTTTCTTCTGTTGCCATACACTCACCAGTCGCTTTGTTTGAATTTCACCTGTTACATTTTTTGAAGATATTTTAAGAATACATGAACCGCTTTGCTTAGTCAATATAAATAATGCCAATTTCTTAGTCGCGACCCGCTTCTGACACCATCAATTTTATTGACGCAGGCGGATATCAATGATACCATTTTAAGAAAAACCGTACGCAATTTTTCATTCATTACAGCAGATTATATTCTATATATTATATAATATGTGCTGAAATCAGGAAAGGGAATGGGCGCTCACATGAAGCAGACAGAAATTGATCTTCTGAATTTTGAAAACGATTTATTACAAACGCGAAAAAAACTGAATGACCTGATCTATCAATTCTCCCATAATCCGCAGCCACCGGAGAACAAGGCTATTTATCAGGAAAAAATTTTTTATCTCGAAACAGAATTAAAGTATATGAATGAGCAGTTCCAAATGCTGAAGAACAGGCAGCTTCAGGCGCAGAACGCTGCACAGCCTATGCCTGCAGAAATGCGGCCACAACCGCAGATGAACAGCCCACAGCAATCGTTCGGACAGTATCCTCCGATATCCGGGCAATATTCCCGGAAACCAGAATCCCCGAATCCGGCCGGGCAGTATCCGCCGCCATCGGCCATTATCCGTCCTGATTCACCGCACAAAGACTATGAAAAATTATTCGGCAAGAGTTTCATGGGCATTTTTGCTTCCGTGCTGATTTTTATCAGCCTGATCATATTTGCCACCCTGATGATGCCCTATCTGACCGATACGATAAAGCTGCTCGGCCTGTATATCCTAAGCTTCGGGCTGTTAACGGCCGGTTTTCTGCTTTCCCGGAAGAATCCGGCGAACAGATTCTATCTCGCGGTCATTGGCTGCGGCATCGGTTCGCTGTATATCTCTCTGTTATTAAGCGATCTCTACTTTAAAGTGATCGGAGATATTTTGTTGTATGCCTTTATTCTGATATGGGCAGTTTTCGTCCGTTATCTGTCCCGCTTAAAAAGCCTTGTCTTCCATGTGATCGGACAGCTCGGCATTTTCATCTCTACCATACTGGGCACCGTTCTCTGTGTCCATGACGAAGATATCGCCAAATTCCTTGTATTGACGGTCTTTTACTTTATTTCCGCCGTTGTTTTCTCGAATGCCGTCTTTTTCATAAAAGAGAAAAAATTCCTGCCCCATAAGGCTTATGAAGATAATTTCTGTAATCATCTTTTCAAGACCCTGAATCTGCTCGTACTGACCATCGGCATTTGCCTTTTGGACATAACGGACATCCGAACCGTGACGATACTTCTCGTCCTGTTATTCATGCTGTCCGAATACTGTTTTTCCTACCGGGAAGAATGCAGACACGGCATCGCTTTTCAGTTCCTTACGATCGTCAATTCCTACCTCTTTCTCTGCCTTTTCCAACAGCTGGAACTTTGGCCGGAAGCGATTTCTCCCCTATTGACGTATCTTCTGTACATCGCCTTATTATTTTATATCACCAGAAAGGCTGCCGGATACCGGATTGTTTCGGAAATTTACTGCTTTCTCATTCTTTTCCTGAACTGCTGTAACAGTTCCGTCATCAGCAGTCACCTTTTTGCCTATCTGACGGCGATTCCGTTCATGCTCTATGGCGGGCTGAAGCAGAAAAAGCCGTACCTCTATGCAGGTATCGCCTTTCTTGGCGCCTTTTTTACGCTGGACACCGACCCGGAACACCTGATCATGGCAATTCTTTCCTATGCCGTATTTCTATACCTCTGTCCCAAAGTGGATGACCTGTACTTTAAACTGCCCGGTTATCTCATGCTGACGCTTGTCATGATGCTCCTCGTGCATGACTGCACCTTTACCTTCTTCAGGCAGCTTGACTTCGAGAAACAGCTTGCAATCGAGTTTATAGGCATCAAAACGAATCTGATCACCTTTTTCGTCATTGCCGCCCTGCATCTTATTCTGTCCAAACTGGAATACCTCGGAACACAAAAGCCCATCCAGATCATGATGTACTTCATCAACGGCGTGCTGATGTTCGAGGGCTGCCTCTTTCTATACGATTCCGTCTGGCAGATTCCGCTCATTCTGGTGACAATACTGTTGTTTACGGTCAATTCCGGAAAACTTTTACAAAAAGATGTCAGGACAGGTTACTATGTCGCCTTCAAATATACGGTGCTGATGGTCTGCATCCTGAACTCCTATGATGCCGCCAGTTATTTTATCAGCATCTGCCTGCTGTTATTCTCCATCCTGAGCATCATCATCGGCTTCTATAAAAATACGATCACCTTCCGTTTATACGGCCTGATCCTGTCCATGGTCAGTGTCTTTAAATTAATTATGATCGACATCAAATACGACAGCACCCTTGAAAACGCCGTCAGCTTCTTCGTCAGCGGCATCCTATGTTTCATCATCAGCTTCCTCTACAACAAGATCGACCACAGCTTCAAGAAAGATAAATAAAAGAAGAGAATAGAAAATAGAAAAGAGACACAGGTATCCGCCTGTGTCTCTTGTTTTTCCGATATCCCGTACAATTTGCCCTGGCAAATTGTACCGTTTTAATTTGCAAAGCAAATTTAAACTTTTTACATCATCCCGCCCATTCCGGCGCCGCCTGCGGGCATTGCGGGTTCTGCTTCTTTGATATTGGCAACGACTGACTCTGTCGTGAGCAGTGTGGATGCAACACTCGTTGCATTCTGCAATGCGCTTCTGGAAACCTTTGCCGGATCCAGAATACCAGCTTCCACCATATCAACATATTCTTCTTTCAGTGCATCGAAGCCGACTCCGACATTGGACTCTCTTACCTTGCTGATGATAACGGAGCCTTCCAGTCCTGCATTGGCTACAATATGATAAAGCGGAGATTCCAGCGCCTTCAATACAATCTGCGCACCTGTCTTTTCGTCACCTTCCAACGTATCCGCCAGTTTGGAAACTTCCTTGGAAGCATGGATATATGCGGAACCGCCGCCTGCAATGATACCTTCTTCTACTGCTGCTCTTGTTGCTGCAAGAGCATCTTCCAGACGAAGCTTTGCTTCTTTCATCTCGGTTTCTGTCGCCGCACCAACACGGATGACTGCAACGCCGCCTGCCAGTTTTGCAAGACGTTCCTGTAATTTTTCTTTGTCAAAATCGGACGTTGTCTCTTCGATCTGCTTTTTAATCTGACCGATTCTCGCCTCGATCGCTGCCTTGTCGCCTTCGCCGTCAACGATGACGGTATTTTCTTTCTGGACTTTTACGGACTTCGCACGGCCGAGCTGATCCATCGTAGCATCCTTTAATTCCAGACCGAGTTCGGAACTGATGACCTGACCGCCTGTCAAAATAGCGATATCCTCTAACATTGCTTTTCTTCTGTCACCATAGCCGGGCGCTTTCACAGCCACAACATTGAACGTACCACGCAATTTGTTGACGATCAGAGTTGTCAATGCTTCTCCTTCTACATCTTCTGCGATGATCAGGAGTTTTGCGCCGGACTGAACGATCTGCTCCAGAATCGGAAGGATTTCCTGAATATTGGAAATTTTCTTATCTGTGATCAGGATATAAGGATTTTCCAGCGTTGCTTCCATCTTATCCATATCCGTTGCCATATATGCGGAAATATATCCTCTGTCGAACTGCATACCTTCTACCAGATCCAGTTCTGTCAGCATCGTCTTGCTCTCTTCGATCGTGATCACGCCGTCACCGGATACCTTTTCCATTGCATCCGCTACAAGCTGACCGACCTCTTCATCGCCTGCGGAAATCGCCGCTACCCTTGCGATATGTTCCTTGCCGTTTACCTTGGAACTCATTTTAGCGATCGCATCTACCGCAACATCCGTCGCCTTCTTCATACCCTTTCTCAGGATGATCGGGTTCGCGCCTGCTGCCAGATTCTTCATACCGGCATTTACCATAGCCTGTGCCAGAACGGTCGCTGTGGTCGTACCGTCACCTGCTACATCATTTGTCTTTGTCGCTACTTCCTTTACGAGCTGTGCACCCATATTCTCAAAAGCATCTTCCAGTTCGATTTCCTTTGCAATCGTAACGCCGTCGTTCGTAATGAGCGGTGCGCCGTAGGATTTATCCAGAACAACATTCCGTCCTTTCGGACCGAGTGTCACTCTTACTGTATCTGCCAATTGATTAACGCCAGCTTCCAAAGCGGCTCTCGCTTCTGCTCCATATTTGATTTCCTTTGCCATGATGAATCTTCCTCCTGAATTTATTTTGCTTAATATTTACCCTTTACCCTTCGCAAACTGCAAGAATATCATTCTGTCTTACGATGATATATTCTTCTTCCTCGATTTTTACTTCCGTGCCGGAATATTTGGAATAGATGACCTGATCGCCGACCTTTACTTCCATCTTCACTTCCTTGCCGTCTACCACGCCGCCCGGTCCTACTGCGATAACCTCTGCCTGCTGCGGTTTCTCCTTGCTCTGTCCCGGAAGAACGATACCCGATTTGGTCGTCTCCTCAGCTACTAACTGTTTCAATACAACTCTGTCGCCAAGTGGTACTAATTTCATATTTTCTGCCTCCTTAATATAATGTTCCTTTTCTTCTACGACCGTCTCATATGTTTTGCATATGCTTCATTTTATACGGCCGCCATCCTTTTGTTATTCTGTTAGCACTCAATCATGTCGAGTGCTAATCGTTAAGCATATATTAGTTTTATCACTATCACTTTGCAAGCGTAAACAAAGTACTATTTCTCCTGTTTTCATATAATTATCTCTTTTTTACTCTATTTATCTCCTATTTTCTTATCATCTCCCAAAAAATAGAATTTAATACTTTTTTTAGAATTACCCATTATTGACACAAAAATACCGGACCACTCGATTTAAACGGCCCGGCATTCTTTTCTTCTGTGTCGTTATCACGCCTCTTCTGGCGTCGGTTTTTTCTTTTCCAGACGCGCGCGGTACCCCGGCGCATTTTTTATATCAAACTTATTATTGAACATCTCATATTCGGCATCCGCCAGTTTATCCGTAATTTTTTCTTCCACATTCGTCTTATAGACAATGCCGCAGGCCACAGAAGGCGCAAGTTTTTCATCTTCAAAAGCGAGGCATGCCGCCTGTACTCTGCTGCAGTAACCTTCCGCTTCGCCGTCCTCCGCCATCGGTATCAACACAATGAATACATCGCCGTCCACGCGGCCGATCACATAGTCCGACTTCGCTTCCTTCTGTAAAAATCCGGCTATCGTCCTGATCAGACGGTCGCTTTCCTCATCTCCAAAATGGTCGTTGACATATTTCCAGTCGTTGATATTGGCATTGATGACCGCGACCGGAACGACCTCGGAATCATCCATTGCCCTCATGCGCTCTTCAAAATAAAATTTATGGTAAACGCCGGTCAACGCATCTTCTGTCTCTCCGTTCACCGTCTGGATATGCTTCTCGCCCAGTTTTTCTTCCAGTTCATCCATATAAATAGCGTACTCTCTATGACGGTAGGCCTCCTCACCAAGACAGGAAAACATCTTTACTTCCGCATCCAGCATATCTTCCACGACCTGCTCTTTGCCCGCTTCCACGCCTTCCATCTTCACATAAAGATGCGCTATCGTCCGGTTACAGACCCGTACTTTTTTCCCCGGTTCTCCGACTACGTCCGGCAGAAATCCGGCAAAATTCCCGACAGAAACGACCTTCTCCCCGTGTCTGTCCGTCAGCAGAAGTTCCGCCCCCGTTATTGCCGCAAGCGCTTTCAAATGTTCTCTTAAATAGTCCACCGGATACAGATTATCCATCGCATAATTCTTAATGTTCTCTTTGATTCTCTTTTCAAAAGGAACCGCTCCATACTCCATACCAATAACCATGCCTTTCTCTCAGCCTGCGAACTTTGGGCCGCAGGCGCAAATTCGCGGTCGAAAAATCTCTGATTTTTCAACCTGTATACCTCTCCTATCCCCTTTGATGCTATTTCAAATCTGCATTTAGTATACCTTTTTTATGGGCGTTTGTCCAGCAGGAACCGCCCGCACATATCATATACGGAAATTCTGAAAAAGTACTTCTGAAATACTACCTGAAGGAGTATGGTATTTTTCAGATTTTCATTGTAAAGTTATCTTGTAAATGCAATCGTGTACTTTATAAAAAGCATGCACATCAAAAGGAGGGTTCTTATGTATTTTGTTTCTATCATTGCCATCGTCCTCGTCACGGCCATTTTGACCTTTTCGGTATCCATCCAGAGTTTTATCGATCCGCCGAGCCTGCTGTTAGTTCTGCTGCTCGCAGTCCCCATTCTGATATCCTCCGGGCTTTTCAGAGACTTTAACAATGCCTTCCGCATTGCACTCAGCAAAAAGAAAAACAACAGCCTGATCGAGATTAAACGGGCGCTGGAAGTCATCAATATGATGATCCGGGCTTTTCTGTGCATCGGCCTCTTTCTGTTTCTGGTATCGATGATCACAGTACTCCACATGCTGGCTACACCCGAAAGCCTGGGACCATCCCTTTCCGTTTCCCTATTATGTTTCATCTATGGAACGGCAATGGCTCTTCTGCTGCTCCCCATCAAGGCTATTTTACAGGTTCGCATCATCGAATTTATGCCGGAACAGGAAAATGAAATTCCAATGGAAAAAGAAAAAGATATACAGGAAGAAAATGCGGAAACCGAATAAAAGTGGGTCAAATGGGGGAATAATTATGAAAAACGTCACAAGAGCTGCCGCTGTATTTCTCTATATTGTCATGTTATCAATTTTATTACATTTCGAACTGACGCAGCTGTTTGACATCAGGCAGCTGTGCCTCGTCCTGTTCGGAACGCTCCTGCTCTTCCTGCCGGGTTTCAGGCGCGGAGAAGACAGACAGAGCTACGCCGGCCAGCTTTCGTCCTGCGCACTTTTTGCAAGCTACATCCAGACATTCATCCTGCTTTTTTCCGTTCTGTCAGCAGAGACCCGGCAGGAGCATCTATTGAAAGAGATTGCCCTAAGCTGCCGCCCCATTCTGTACGGCATCTGTCTATGGGGTATTTTTTCAATCGAACGCAAAGGGCCTTCAAAAGATAAGGAAATACCGGAAAAAGACACAACGCAGGTACCCATTCCAGAACAAACGGAAAAAAGAACCTGCATGACCGCAACGGAAACTTTCGAAGCTTACCGAAGACTTGGATTGACGAACAGAGAAGCAGAGCTTTCCATACTCATCGAACAGGGCTTTCGTAACGCTGAAATCGCCGCAGAACTGAACATTTCTGAAACGACGGTCAAAAAACATATTGCAAATATCTTTGAAAAACTGGAAGTAAACAAACGGGAACAGATCAGAGAAAAACTTTATTAAAAGCCGCCATATGCTTTCCATCCTCTTTTTTATGTGTTAAAATATCAATATATCATATTATTTTGTTTAAAGTTACATGAAACACGGAGGAAGATATCATGACGCATAAAGAAAAAGCCGTACAGCTTCTGCATCAGCAGTATCATTGCTCACAGGCACTATTCGGGGCCTTTGCGGAAGATTTCGGTCTGGATCTTAAGACCGCATTCAAGATCAGCACTTGTTTTGGCGGCGGCATGCGCCAGGGCGGAACCTGCGGCTGTATCACCGCATCTTTGCTGATACTCGGAATGGCGCTCGGCTTCTATGATTCCCAGGACCGGGAGCAGGAAATATACGGCAACAAGAAGACGGAAGAATTTATACGCCTTTTTACGGAGAAAATGAACGGCGCCGTCAACTGCCGGGATATTCTGGGCAAAGATATCTCCAAACCGGAAGAAATGGCAGTCATCCGTAAAGAAGGACTGATTCTTCAAAAATGTCCGAGGGCGTTGAGCCTCAGCATCGATATTCTGGAAGAAATGCTGGCAGAAGTGCTCAAGGACAAAACGGAAAGCGCGCTCTCTTCGGAAGATATTCCCGAGGATGACGAAATGCAGAGCATCCTGAAAGGACTTGCCAAATTAAAACACTTTCGGAGAAATATCAACAATCTTCTGTATGCCTCCGCAAAGGAGATTGCCTTCATCCAGTTCGATATTTCCAAATTTAAAATCGTCAATGATCTATACGGTGAAAGATTCGGCGATGAAATCCTGGACTTTATCAGACGGCAGCTTTCGGAAATCTGTCGTCCCGAACAATACTTTATCAATCTGCGCAGCGATGTCTTTATGGTCGTAACAGAATACGACAATGACGAAGAACTGATACGGTTCATCCGCCAGATAGACGAACGGATCAACTGTTTTAAAGATATTAAGCTTCACATTACCTTCGGCGTGTATACAGTAGAGGATAAGGTCGCAGAACTGCGGCAGATGGAAGACCGGGCGGCCATGGCAAGAAAAGCGGCCAAGAACAACATCCTGACCAATATCCTTTTTTATAAAGAGCAGTTCAAGGAAACTTTATATAACAGAAAATTTATTGAGGAAAACATGGAGACAGCCATCGAAGAAGAACAGTTCATGATGTATCTCCAGCCCAAATACAGCATAACCAAAAATGAAATCATTGGTGCGGAAGCCCTTGTCAGATGGCGTCATCCGAAGCGCGGCATGATCTATCCGGACCAGTTCATTCCCATCATAGAAGAGAATGGTTTCATTAAGAAAGTAGACTACTACATATGGAGAAAAGCATGTCATTTTATTAAAAAGTGTGCAGAAATCGGCATCCACTCCTGCCCCATCTCCGTTAATGTATCAAGAATCCATCTGCGCGATAATGAATGTATTCAGGTACTTTCCGATTTGATCGCAGAAAGCGGCATTTCCAAGAAGCTTCTGGAACTGGAAATCACGGAAACAGCCGATAACCAGCAGGTCAGCATGAAAGCATTTCAATTAAAAGACGAAGGCTTTACCCTGTTGATGGATGATTTCGGAAGCGGCTACTCATCTCTGAACATCCTTCTGGAAACGCCTTTTGACGTCATCAAGCTGGACCGGAAATTTATAGAGAACATGATGGTATCAGGAAAAGGAAGAATGATACTGGAGCAGGTCGTTTCCATGGCGGACAAACTGGAGCTCGGACTCCTCGCAGAAGGCGTCGAAACGAAAGACCAGATTGATCTGCTGCAGCGCATCGGCTGTGACCAGGTGCAGGGTTACTATTATGCAAAACCTATGCCGGAAGATGCTTTTTTTGAACTGCTGAAGGAACAAACTGTAAAACAATAAAGAAATGTTGCCGGAAAATCGGCCGCACCCCCTTCGGGAATGCGGCCGATTTGGCAATACACGCTGCAATGAACTCTGAAAAAAACATATATCACGGTACTTACTTGACCATTTTCTGTACCACTGTGATTTACTGCCGGAAAGATTATCCGAGCAGCGACAGCGCCAGCTGATTGCTCTGATTTGCCTGGGACAGCATGGACGTACCAGCCTGCTGCAAAATGCTGTTGTTCGAGTATTTGACCATCTCGGTAGCGATATCCGTATCACGAATCGCGGATTCAGCCGATGTGGTGTTCTCAACGATATTATCCAGGTTATTGATCGTATGTTCGAGCCTGTTCTGAATTGCACCGAGGTCGGAACGCTGCTGGGATACTAAGGACAATGCCCCCTTGACGAATGCGTTCAGAGAGTTGAAATCCTGTGCTGTAGCAACTCTGTCAGCAGCACCGGGAACAAGTCTCATAAATGTATTCATGATCTTTATAGCCAAGTCACTATCAAGAGTTTTTGTATTATAACCAGTCGCACTGATTACCTTCCATGTCTGCACAGTTTTAGTTGATGCACTGCCGATAATTCCCGTTGTCTTTTTATCTGCGGTTGCATCTGTTTTTCCTGTAGTCGTTACCAACTTATAAGTTGACAATGTACCCGTAACTGTACCCTCTTTCAGATTTCTAAAAGTAACCTTTGTATACAGCTTAGTGTCAATATTATTGGCAAGACCAAACATACTCATATTCGCAATACTGATATTGATATGCTGACCAGCTTCTGCTCCGACCTGAAGGCCCTTGATAAAGGAACCGTCTAACAGATTCATCTCGTTAAAGGTCGTTGTACTCTGAACACGGTCAATTTCACTCATCAGCTGTCCGATTTCAGCCTGAATGGATGCGCGGTCTGTCGTCGTAAGCGTTCCGTTCTCGCCCTTAACAGCCAGTTCGTTCATTCTCTGTAACATGTCCTGAACTTCCGCCAATGCGCCTTCTGCTGTCTGCACGGTAGAGATACCATCCTGTGCGTTTGCAGATGCCTGTGTAAGACCTCTGATCTGACGTCTCATCTTCTCGGAAATCGCAAGACCCGCTGCATCGTCTGCTGCACGGTTGATCTTATAACCGGAAGACAGTCTCTCTGTTGATTTTGCCTGTGCACTTGTTGTAAGACCAAGCATTCTGTTAGAATTCATCGCTGTAATGTTGTGTTGTACTACCATATAGTTACCTCCTTGTTTTGTGCCGCCGCAAATCCTTTTACGGCATTGTTAATTTAATTTTTATAATAAACCCAAAGCCCCCAGGACAGCTCCGGGTCATTATCTTCTTTTTATCTCGTACCGGCTGCTTTTTTCGGCTTTCTCTGCGCCGCATCGTTTACGACAATCTTCTTTTTCCGATACCGTTCCGGCAAATCCGGCACCGCCTGATAATGCGGCAATTCTGCCTTCTCTTCCGGATTCTTTACACTGTTTTCCACGACCTTGCTCCGGACAACATTCAATTCCTTCGGTATATCCAGCATGATGCGTGTGTGATTTTTACTGCCGCCGAGAAAAATGATCTTAATATCGTCGCCGATCATCAGATAATCTTCCGGCCCTACAGTCAGTCTTAACATAATGAAACCTCCCTGCTTTCCCCGGCTGCTCCGGGTGCTTCCCTGCAATGCAACTCTTTGTATAAAAATGTTGCATTTGATAATTGAAAACTTCCAATCGTCACCTGTTGTTTATCCTGTATGATCACAACAGAACAAATGTAAAGGAGAAAAAAACGATGAGCGTAACTTATCCAATTAAGAACAGAAAACTGCTGGAACTATTTAAAGACTACTATGTTTCCACCAAACCCAATCCCCGCAATTACACGATGATCGTCATGGGCCTGAACACAGCATTCAGGATTGGAGACCTTTTGCAGCTTCGATGGGACGATGTATATGATGAAAAGAAACGGGAATTTCGCAGACACATCTGTATTACAGAACAGAAGACAGGAAAAGAACGAATTGTTGCAGTCAATCAGAACGAACAACAGGCGTTGGAACAATATTATAAAATACGCAGGCCGTCTGCACAGACAGATTATCTTTTTCAGAGCCAAAAATCAAAAGGAGCTCCGCTCTCCCGCTTTCAGGCCTATCGCATTATTAAGGAAGCCGCGAAGAACACCGGCCTTGAAGAACATATCGGCTGCCACTCTCTCCGAAAAACTTTTGGCTATCATGCCTGGAAGCAGGGCACACAGCCAGCCATGCTGATGAATCTCTACAACCACTCTTCCTATCAGGTGACACAGCGATATCTTGGCATCGAGCAGGACGAGCGGGATCATGTTTATCTTCATATCGAATTGTGATGTATTTCTGGCTGCTCTATGTTCTAATGGAAAAGTTTTTGAAAAAATTTGAAATTTTTTAAATTCGGCTATAAAGTATCCTCAAATAGGACCGATATATAAAGTGTAACTAAAAAATGCAACATTTTTATACAAAATGTTGCATTTTTATTATGCCAAAAAACTTCTCAAATATACACTGGCTGAAAATATCAATGTATTAAATGTGTTAAAAGAAGAAATCAACGGCGCAGCCTGGGAAACTGCCTCAGCACAAAACAAATTCTATTCTCTGGATAACGGAACGGTTTCTGCGGCTTCCTTATACCATTCAAGCTCCGCCGCGGGAATCGTCAGAAAATTATCCTCACCTTCCCCCACCCGCAGAATCACATTCCGGATACCGGCCTGAATGATCATTCGGGCGCATAAAGGACAGGGCTTCGCTTTATGCACCGAACAGTCCTCCGGATTGATGCCTGCCAGATACAAATCGGCTCCAAGTGTCTGTTCTCTGGAACAGTTCAGCAGTGCATTTGCCTCCGCATGAATCGCGCGGCAGATTTCATATCCTTCTCCCTGGTGCATATTTCTGGGAATCCTTGGACATATGCCGGTATCGCAGCAATTCTCGAATCCGCGCGGTGAACCGTTATATCCTGTAGAAATGACCGCGTCATCTTTGACAATGACCGCGCCATATTTTCGTTTGATACAGGTACTCCTATATGCAAAAGCTTCCGCGCAGTTCAGATAAGTATCGCTCTTGGAAATTCTTTTATTCGCCTGTGGTTTTACCATAAAAAACATGCCTCCATTTGTAACAGCACTGCCCTGCCGCCGAACTATTACTTCCATTTCAAAAACACAATAGCAAACGATAGACAGATTGTCAAGTTACGCTTATAATGATAATGTCTGCCATACAGACATAAAATAATAAGGAGGCATTGTTATCAAAATGAAATTTTTAGAAAAAAACTGGAAAGGAATCCTGCTCTGTCTGGCTATCTCAATACCCTCATGGTTCCTCGGAAAACAGTTCCCCATCATCGGCGGCGCTGTCATCGCCATTATCGCCGGCATGGTCATCACACTATTCATTAAAAACAAAACGCCCTTCGAACAGGGCATCAAATTTACTTCCAAAAAAGTATTACAATGGGCTGTCATCCTGCTGGGTTTCGGCATGAACCTGACCGTTATCTTACAGACCGGAAAACAATCGCTGCCCATTATCATCAGCACGATTGCAGCTTCCCTCGTTATCGCATACGTTTTACATAAGGCAATGCACATTCCGGGTAAGATTTCCACACTGGTAGGCGTAGGCTCTTCTATCTGCGGCGGTTCCGCCATCGCGGCAACTGCTCCCGTCATCGACGCGGACGATGAAGAAGTCGCACAGGCCATTTCCGTTATCTTTTTCTTCAACGTACTGGCGGCATTACTTTTCCCGACCTTCGGAAAACTGGTCGGCTTTGCCACCAATACGGGAGAAGCATTCGGCATCTTTGCCGGAACGGCCGTAAACGACACCTCTTCCGTTACGGCGGCGGCTTCTACCTGGGACAGCATGTGGGGACTCGGCTCTGCGACACTCGACACTGCAGTCACCGTTAAGCTTACCCGTACCCTCGCCATCATCCCGATCACCCTCGTGCTTGCCATGCTCCGCACAAGAAAGGAAAAACAAAGCGGCGAGGAAGGAAAAAAGGTCAGCTTAAAACAGATATTCCCCTTTTTCATCCTCTACTTCATCGCTGCCTCCATCATTACCACCATCGCGGTCTCCGCAGGCGTAGATGCGGGCATATTCAATCCGGTAAAGGAACTGAGCAAATTCTTTATCATCCTCGCCATGAGCGCCATTGGTTTAAATACCGATATCGTCAAACTGATCAAAACGGGCGGAAAGCCGATTGTCATGGGCTTTTGCTGCTGGGTAGGCATCACCGGCGTCAGTCTGCTGATGCAGCACCTGCTCGGAATATGGTAAAACCGATAAAAAGCGCAGACTCCACAGCCTGCGCGATTACCGCCCTTTTTATGTACGTTTACCTTTTCTGCCGCAGGACCTTGCCTCCGTACAATAGCCGTATTCCTCGCATTTCGGCACAAAATAATGTTCTGTCAGGTAACGCCATTCCTCAGAATAGGCACCAAGTGCCGCTGTCATATCGTTCATCAGTTTCCTATATTCCCAGTATGCCCGCATACAAAGGCGCTGATGCGCCATATCGATCAGGTTTCTGAGATTCGTGCGGAATACCACCTTGCTTTCCATTCCAAGCGGAAGGAGCATTGCAATGTCCTCTCCCGGTATTCCCAGTTCTTCCAGTTTCTGCATCGCCTTTAAGATTTCATCCATTGCACCATTATAGATTTCATTCGCTTCGCTGCTATTTTCAATCTGCGGCGGAACGATATAAGGGAACCCCTTCCGATAATTGATATATCTGGTAGACGCCTGTAATCTTGTGGGACCGCCGCCGATATGTGTATACAATTCCCGGATGACTCTCGCAGAATAGCCGTCTATGACCATATATACCTGCGGATATTCCCAGGTCCTTCCATGCCCGGATGTCAGGCAGTTCATACCCCTTTTATAATTCTTGTCCGCGTCTGAGATATCCGCTCCCCAACAGACGCCTGCCTCTCTTCCGATCAGGCTGATCGGGTCGATGGTCGTTTCATTTTGTATGATTATTTTACTCATGCTATAGTTTGTCCTTTCTTTTACTGCTATCATATCACATAAATCACAGACACAAACGTCCGTAATCATTATTCGTCATTCACCAAATATACGGGCATTCCCCGCTAAAGCCCATTATACCTCATGGAACTATGTAAAGCAAAGATATTTCAGTTTTTATTTTTCTTTATTTCAGTTGCAAAAATCGAACAAATGTTTTAATATATTCTATATCGGTCAGAAAACTGCCTTTCTCTGACCCGAACATCGAAACACAGAAGGAGAACTGATTATGAAAAAATGGATCTGTTTGTTTTACGTCTTATTACTCACTTTCATGCTGTCCGGCTGCGGCGGCAGCGAAACTGCAGGCAATACGAATACTGCAGGAACAACAGGGGAAAATACCACAGAAGATACTGTAAAGAACAATACCCCCGAAACGGGGAAAACATTGACAGTCGCAATGGAACTCGCCTATCCGCCTTTTGAAACAAGGGACGATGCCGGAGAACCGACAGGCATCAGTGTCGATTTAATGAAAGCTTTCGGTGAATACAGCGGATATGATATCCGAATTGAAAATACTTCATGGGACGGGCTGATTCCTTCCCTGCAGACAGGCGCCGCGGATATCGTGATCTCTTCCATGACGATAACGGAAGAACGCAAGGGGCTGGTCGATTTTTCAGACCCTTATGCCAATGCCCTGCTGGCAATCCTTGCCAATGCGGACTCCGATATCGCTTCCATCGATGACTTAAATCAATCCGGCAAAGTAGTTGCCGTAAAATCCGGCTCCACCGGACACATGTATGCGGAAAAAAATCTCCCGGAAGCCAAGCTTCTTGTCCTGCCGGATGAAAGCGCCTGCGTAACGGAAGTCGCTCAGGGACGTGCGGACGGTTTTATCTACGACCAGCTCACCATCTACCGCAACTGGCAGAATAACCCGGACACCACGAGCGCTGTCTTTATCCCCTTCCAGGATGTTGAACAATGGGGAATTGCCGTGCAGAAGGGAAATGAAGAACTGTTAAGTCAGCTCAATGCGTTTCTTGCGGAATTTCAGGCAAACGGCGGCTACGAAGAATTGACCGAAAAATATCTTGCGGAAGAGAAAAAAGCTTTTGATGAACTCAATTTCCAGTGGTTCTTTGATATGAAAGAATAGCGGTCCGCCGAAGCGGACAAGGGGTATACACATGAAACGATTAAAACAACTATTTTGGATATCCGAAGACAGCAGGCGGAATGCTCCCCTTACGTCTAAAAAAAAGATAAACCGTTTTGCGGCGCTTCTGAATCTGCTGCTTGTCACAGCGCTGTGGGTCGCGCTGTTCTGGTTCTCGCTCAGAGCGATTCATGTACAGCTTGATTTTGCTTTTTTGGGACAATTCCGTATCCGCATATGGGACGGCTTCCTTGTCACATTAGGACTGAGTGTGTGCAGTTTGATCCTAAGTCTGATCATCGGCATATTGAGCGCTGCAGGACAAAGTTCACCGCTTCTTTTTATCCGTTTCTTCTGCAGCGTCTATGTAAAATTCATACGCGGGACGCCGCTGATCATGCAGATTTACCTGTTTTTTTATATCGTTGGAACAGCATGGGGCGTGAATAACCGCTTTGTCGCCGGCGTTTTAATCCTATCCATTTTCGAGGGAGCTTACATTGCAGAGATCATCCGCGGAAGCCTGCTTTCGCTGGATGAATCCCAACTGGAAGCAGCACGGTCGGTAGGTTTCACCCGCCGGCAGACCTGGCGTTTTGTTATCCTTCCTCAGATGATAGCGCGCACCCTGCCGGCGCTTACCGGACAATTTGCATCCATCATCAAAGATTCTTCCCTGCTTTCCATAATCGCTGTTATTGAATTAACACAGGCCATGCGCGAGATCAGCGCCGTAAACTTCCGGCTGTTCGAATGCTACCTGTTCCTCGGTATCCTATATTTATGTCTGACGCTGCCCATTTCGCTGATCAGCGAACGCTTAGAAAGAAGGTTCCAGTATGAAAGTTGAATTTCAGAATCTTTCCAAACAGTATGAATCGGGACGGATTATCTTAAAACCCATGGATTTTGCGGACGATGTCCACACACTCGCGGTCATCGGCCCCTCCGGCGGCGGGAAATCCACGCTGCTACGCATTATCGGCGGCCTGATTGCCCCTACCACTGGGAAGCTTTGGGTGAACTCCGAAGAAATTGAACAAAACGAATCCTCTCTGCAGCAGTACCGTAGAAAAATCGGTTTTGTCTTTCAGCAGGGAGGTTTATTCCGCCATATGAACGCCCATGATAATATCGCAGTCCCTCTGGAACAGGTTCATGGGTTCAGCCGCACGGAAGCATCCGGCCGCGCCATGGAACTGTTGGAACGCTTTGGTCTGAAGGACGACTGGAAGAAAAAACCGGCAGCGCTCTCCGGCGGCCAGCAGCAGCGCGTTGCCATCGCACGCGCAATCGCCGCAAAGCCCGGTCTCCTGCTTCTGGACGAGCCCACCAGCGCATTAGACCCGGAATACACGACCGAAGTACTGGACGTGATTCAGGAGCTCAAAGAAGACGGCCTGCATTTTATCATCGTAACACACGAAATGGGCTTTGCCCGTCATGCCTGCGATAAAGCGGCTTTTCTCTGCGAAGGCTCGCTCATGGAATACGGCGAAAGCGCCCAGCTTTTTGGGCAGCCGGAAACAGAGCAGTTACAGCGGTTCCTGGGAAAACTCTTAGAATGGAATCTATGAATCATATTCACAGATATAACCGATTCTTCCGGAATAAGAAGGCGCTACGGATAAAAAATCGTCCGGTACCGCCTTTATATAACATCTGTTATTAGTTTCCTGATAAAAAAGAACCACATAATCCTGATCTATTTCCACACCGTCTTCCGTCAGTCCCGTGTAATTTGGCTCTTCTTCCAGCCAGAAATGATGTAGTGCATTATACCAATAAAATATACTATAAACAGAGCCACTCTCCGGTTCATTCCACCGATATCCCAGTTCACCGTGTTCATGGCTGGCGCCGACGAAGAACATAATGTCCGTTTTTCCTTCCGAAATTATCTGTTCCTGAATCCGTTCAAGCTCCTCCCACGAAGTGACTGCCGCCAGATAACCGCCTTTTTCCCGGCATAAGGCCTCCGCTTCTTTCCATGTCAGGTTCTCCACCAGTAACTCATAACGGTGTCCTGCGGAAGCCACATCTCCCGTCCGTAAAAGAGAAGTGATTTCACCCGGAATATAATATCGCTCCGGTCGTACGGCCAAATCACATGGATAAATTTGATTTAAACGCTCCTCGTATTCTTCGCCGCTCACATCTTCTTCGTTCCATTGGTACACATAAATATCATAACCGTTTTCATCCAGCTGTATCCCTTCCGGATTGTCACCAAAGGTACCACCGCCGACATAACTCCATTTTCCATCCTGAATCGTATATACGTTATCATAATAGTGCCCCATATTACCGTCCGAATTGCAAATGAGATTCCCTTTTTCAATATAACTGAAATTCCGCCGGCTTGACTGCCATCCATCCAGAGTCCCGTCATGAAAAGTCAAAATCATACATCCGCCTGCCGCATAGCCGGTATCTATTACCAGTTCAGGAATATCATCTTCATCTATATAAATAAGACTATAAGTACAGGCATCCACGCCCTCAAATGTATCTAAATAAGATAGATAAGCGTCTTTCCATTCCTCCCGTTCCAAATCGGCTGGCTGGCTGTCATCATCCGCATTTTGTTCCTCTATGGATGGTTCCTTATCATCCGGTAAAACTGCAATCTCACTTTTCTCTTCGTCCATCTGCTCCTGAACACCGCCATCCTGTACGAAATCGTCTGTGTTCTCGCCGTCTTCTCTTCTTTCTTCCGTACTGGCATTTTCATGAAAAGAATCGTTCTTCCCACACGCGCATAAGATTGCTGCACAACCATATATAAAAATAACGAATATTATCTTTTTTATGTTCACTATTTTGTACCGAAAATCCTGTCTCCGGCATCTCCCAATCCGGGAACGATATAGCCGTGCTCGTTCAGTTTTTCATCTAATGCCCCTATATACAAATCAACATCCGGATGAGCCTCCTGCATTTTCGCAACACCTTCCGGAGCAGCAAGAATGCACATGAAATGGATTTTCTGGCAGCCTCTTTCCTTCAACATACGGATTGCCGCCACGGAAGAACCGCCGGTAGCGAGCATGGGATCGGTCACAAAGATTTCCCTCTCCGCACAGTCTGCCGGAAGCTTGCAGTAATATTCGACCGGTTCCAGCGTTTCCGGGTCGCGATACAACCCGATGTGCCCGACTTTGGCAGTCGGTATCAGTTCCAGAATGCCATCTACCATGCCAAGACCTGCACGGAGAATCGGCACTACCGCCATCTTTTTGCCACACAGTTCTTTTACCGTGGCCTTACAGATTGGCGTCTCAATCTCCACATCCGCAAGCGGCAGATTTCTGGTCGCTTCATAACAGATGAGCATTGAAATTTCCTTAATCGTCTGACGAAAATCCTTTGTTCCTGTTTCAATACGCCTGATATAGCCAATCTTGTGCTGTATCAGGGGGTGTTCCATAATCAATGTTTCAGCCATAATGTGTTTTCTCCATTCTCCTTTTGGTATATAGAATGATAAAATTCTCCCTGTAAAAATCTAACTGGATAAGTGCTGCTTTCCATCATCTTCCAATCGTTCAATACAGCTTTGCGCCCATTCTATGAGCATACGCATATTTCTGCGCCCATAATCCACCGTCATTTCCCAATAGAGCGCCTTATCCTTATCCGGAAGATAACTGCCATAAGCCGCGATATATTCCGGAATGGGTTCCAGGCCTTTTAAGAAGATTTCACAGTATTCTATCAGACTATGAAAATAACGGATATTCTCTTCTCTGCTTCTTTCTCCCATAAAGAAGGTCTTCATCAGCAGCGGAGATTTTGTCCGAAGCCCCAGGTCATCATCGGCAAGCCACTTGAGCAGTTCCGCTTTCCCCTCTTCTGTAATGGCATAGACGTTTTTATCCGGTTTGCCCTGTTGGGGCACATAGGTCTTATTCACCCAGTTTTTTTGCTCCAGCCCCTGCAGTTCCCGATAAATCTGACTGGTCTGGGCATTCCAAAAAAAACGCAGGGAATCTCTGAATACTTCCATGATTTCATAGCCCGTCATATCGTGATAATTTAACAATCCCAAAATGCCGTGTTTTAACATTCGCGTATTCCTTCTTCCCCGCTTTTATTCTATTTTAACTGATATGCAGATCATATGTAAATAGCTTCTTTTGCTTTATCCGCTAATGAATCCGTCCATTTCATCCCCCGATCATGACACCGGTATTTCCATGAAGCAGAACGCGTATGATACCGCAGATGACCAGATGCAGCGGATAGTAGAGATAGAAAAACCACTTCATTCCTCTCCATTTTCCTCTCTCCCCGTTATAATTTTTCAGGAAGGGAATCGCCAGCACGACAAACAGCTGAATAATGCCATATATCTTATTGATAAACAGAAAATAGACGATTGTATAAAAAAACACCCAGATTACCATACCCGCCATCTGCTTTTTAAAATCGCCCCGGTTCTGCCCGATTGAAATGATTGCCATGACCGCAATACAGCTCCAATCAGAGCAAAAAGTAATCACACAAATGACGATCAACAGCAGCATCTTCATCCATGCTTTCAGTTTCGGGCTGTCCATGACCACCAGTCCCACGAGCCCCCATGCCAGAGACCAAATCACGCTTGTCTGATTAAATATGGTAGTCTGAAAAGGAATGAAAGGAATCCCAAATGCGAAATTATAGGCAAAATGAGAAATCAGTGCAAACAGAAATAATCTGGAAGCATATTTTTTGACATCATGCGTATAATGATAGCCTTCTGCAATAAAAAACCACATGATGGGCGCTGTCAGTCTGCCGATGATATGAAGAAGGATGAGCCACCAGTCTGTCGGATAATTCGGAAATATCACGGATATGACATGGTCTATCGTCATCGCTGTAATGGCGATGACCTTTAGCTGATTGGCATTGAATCCCTGTGCTCTTTTCGTCTGTTCCATAGCTTCTACCTCCACCTGCAAATCTTTCTGCTCCATTTTTAAGAATATATTTATTAGATATTATATTCCACTTATGGAATATAGTCAAGCGATGGATAGATTGATTTCAAAAGAATATATAAGAAATCCAAATGGTTGAAAATCAAACAAAACATGATATAATTCCCTTAAACATATCAGTATTTGCAAAGGAGAGAAAGTTATATGGCAAAACAGCTGAAAAAAAGACCAATTGAAAAAGAACTGAAATTCTTAACCATTTTCGAACTGCTGGGCGTGCTAATGTTTATAGGATTGTATTTCGCAGTAAAGTATATTATCGACATGGACTTTGGGAAAAACGCATTCAGATTAAATTGGATTTCGTTTTATCCATTGCTGGTATTTTCTATTATCGTAATAGAGGGCAGTTTCTATTGGCGTAATAAGCTGAAAATGGTCAAAAGGCAAAAGGCTTTAAGTAATATTGAAATTGGCAGGATTTACAATAAATTAAGATGGTTGAATGTGATTTTATTAACAGCCTATCTGCCGGTAATCATCATAGCTGCTCTTGCAAAAGCAGATTTATCCGGGATCATTGTTGGGATTTTACTGTATTTTATGGCAATCATAGAACAAATTAACTATTTTCACATCAGGCTTTCTTATGAGACGGTAAATGGCACCCTCTTAGTAATTGAACCTCTTAAAAAGCTTTTTACCGGAACCGGAAAACGTTCACAATTGCGAAAGGATATTGACACTTATTTAGGTGTTTAACTTCCAGTTCAACCCGTCTCTAAAAAACTATCTCCGCCCAACGATATCGGTCAAAAAGCAAAATGGGATATCAAAGGAATTTATTCCCTTGATACCCCTATTTTACTGCATTTTCTAACTATCAGATTTTTGTGAAAAACCTATTATTTATAATTCACGATTTTTCCAAAATCCGCCTTCAAAGACGCGCCGCCAACCAGGCCGCCGTCGATATCCGGCTGTGCGAACAACTCTGCCGCGTTGCCTGCATTTACGGAACCGCCGTACTGAATGCGGACTGCCTCTGCTGTTGCTTCATCATATATCTCAGCGATGCAGTCACGGATGCCTTTACATACTTCCTCAGCCTGCTCCGTGGTCGCCGTCTTACCTGTTCCGATAGCCCAAATCGGCTCATATGCAATGACCATGCCTTTCACCTGATCAGCGGTAACTTCTGTGAGGTCAGATTTGATCTGTAATCTGATCCAATCCATTGTTACGCCCATTTCTCTCTGCTCTAATGTCTCGCCACAGCACAAAATAGGTGTCAGACCTGCCTCCAGAGCCTTCTTTACTTTCTTATTCAGAAGCGCATCGTCTTCCTTGAAATAATCACGTCTCTCGGAATGTCCGATGATTACATATTTTACGCCTGCATCCTTTAACATCGCTGCGGAAATCTCGCCCGTATAAGCGCCTTTTTCCTCAAAATACATATTCTCAGCGCCGACTTCTACATTGGTGCCCTTTACAGCCTCTACGACCGAAACGATATCAATCGCGGGTACGCAGTATACAACGTCTACATCATCAGATTTTACCAAGTCTTTTAATTCCTCGCACAAAGCAACTGCCTGACTGGGTGTCATATTCATTTTCCAGTTTCCGGCTACAATTTTCCTTCTTGCCATTTTTCCATTCTCCATTCATCTACTTACTTTTATACTTTTACATATCTTTTTCTTTTACTTACTTTTATTCTTTTGCTTACTTTTATTCTCTTGCTTATTTTCCACCTGGAAGAATGGCTCCAAAGAGCCATTCTTTCCGGAATAACTTAGTACATCTTAGCTGATGTTTTCTATCAGCTTAGATGTACTTTATTCCGTTTTATTCCGTTTTATTTGTCATCTGCAGCCACAACGCCCGGTAACTCCTTGCCTTCCAAAAATTCAAGGGAAGCGCCGCCGCCTGTGGAAATATGGCTCATCTTATCTGCGAAACCGAGCTGGTTAACTGCTGCCGCGCTGTCTCCTCCGCCGATGATCGTTGTTGCATCTGTCTCAGCAAGAGATTTCGCTACTGCAATCGTACCTGCTGCCAGTGTCGGATTCTCGAATACGCCCATCGGTCCGTTCCATACAACAGTCTTAGCAGATTTTACGGCATCAGCATACAATTTCGCTGTTTCTGTACCGATATCAAGACCTTCTTTATCAGCAGGAATCTTGTCTGCTGCTACGACCTCAACATCGATCGGTCCATCGATCGGATCCGGGAAATGGTCAGCAATCGTCGTATCAACAGGAAGTAACAGCTTCTTGCCAAGTTTCTCTGCCTTTTCCATCATTTCTTTACAATAGTCGAGTTTCTCATTATCTACAAGAGAGTTTCCGACTTCCATTCCTTTTGCTTTCAGGAAAGTAAATGCCATACCGCCGCCAATGATCAATGTATCACATTTCTCTAACAGGTTATTGATAACGTTCAGCTTATCAGCAACTTTTGCACCGCCGAGAATCGCTACGAACGGTCTGACCGGATTTTCTACTGCATTTCCAAGGAAATCAATTTCTTTCTGCATCAGATAACCAACTGCATTTTCTCCGCCTTTTTCGGAAATGAATTTCGTAACACCTGCTACGGAAGCATGTGCTCTATGAGAGGAACCGAAAGCATCGCATACATAAGCGTCTGCCAGATCAGCCAGCTCTTTGCTGAATTCTTCGCCGTTCTTCGTCTCTTCTTTGCCGCGGAAACGGGTATTCTGAAGCAGCACGACATCGCCTTCCTTCATCGCTTCCACTGCTGCAGTAGCCGCTTCGCCTGTTACATTATAATCTGCAACAAAGTTTACTTCTTTTCCAAGCTTTTCGGACAGTCTTTTTGCAACCGGTGCAAGAGATTCTTTCTCATTGGGGCCTTCTTTTACCTTGCCGAGATGAGAGCAGAGAATAACTTTCGCGCCGTCACCGATCAGTTTGTTAATTGTCGGCAAGGCTGCAACAATACGAGTCTCGTCTGTAATCTCGCCATTTTTCAACGGTACGTTAAAGTCACATCTTACAAGAACGCGTTTTCCTTTCACATTGATATCATCTACGGATTTCTTATTTAATCCCATTTTTCTTTCCTCCATTCTGCCGCTCCAGCGGTAATTTAATAAGGCCCGGCCCAACGAGGCCGGACCTTAACAGATCTTAGCTTAAAATTTTCAAAACTTCATGAATTACTGTAATTCAGCAAAGTATTTGATTGTTCTAACCATCTGGCTTGTGTAGCTGTTCTCATTGTCATACCAGGAAACAACCTGTACCAGATTGTCAGCGCCAACCATTGTCTGAGTTGCATCGAAGAGTGAACCATATCTCATACCGATAACATCAGAAGATACGATTTCTTCCTCGTTGTAGCCGAAGGACTCATTAGCTGCTGCTTTCATAGCTGCATTGATTTCATCCTTTGTTACGGACTTCTCAACAGTTGCTACAAGGATTGTTGTAGAACCTGTCGGAGTAGGAACACGCTGAGCGGAACCGATCAGTTTACCATTCAGTTCAGGAATAACAAGACCGATTGCCTTAGCAGCGCCTGTGCTGTTCGGAACGATGTTGATAGCGCCTGCGCGGGATCTTCTCAGATCGCCTTTTCTCTGAGGACCGTCAAGAATCATCTGATCGCCTGTATAAGCGTGAATTGTGCTCATGATACCGGATTTGATCGTAGCCAGGTCGTTCAGAGCTTTTGCCATAGGAGCCAGGCAGTTTGTTGTACAGGATGCTGCGGAAATGATCGTGTCATCCTTCGTCAGTGTTGTGTGGTTTACGTTGTAAACGATTGTAGGAAGGTCATTTCCTGCAGGAGCAGAGATAACAACTTTCTTAGCGCCGGCATTGATGTGTGCCTGTGCTTTTTCTTTGGATGTGTAGAAACCGGAGCACTCCAGAACTACATCTACTCCAAGTTCACCCCAAGGACAATTGTTAGCATCGGGCTCTTTGTAAATTTTCAGAGTCTTGCCGTCAACTGTAATGGAATCTTCTCCAGCTGAAACCGTATCGCCTTTCTCATATCTGCCCTGTGAAGAATCATACTTCAACAAGTGAGCCAGCATCTTAGGGCTTGTTAAATCGTTAATTGCTACTACTTCGTATCCCTCTGCACCGAACATCTGTCTGAATGCAAGACGACCGATACGACCAAAACCATTGATTGCTACTTTTACTGCCATTTTCGTTTCCTCCTAATAAAATAAAATATATTTTATATTATTTTGCCAAACTGTAATTATAAAATACATAAAATACAGATTGACAAAATTTTGTCAGCACAATCATTTTACCTAATTTGTCCATAAAATTCAAGGTGTAAATCGAAAATAATTGGAAATTTATAACTATTTTATAATTTTATAAAACTTGCTGCTGTCCGTTCGAAGCCATGCCGCCGCGGGCGGGAGTCATATCCCCTTGTCACCACGCTTCCGCTCCGCGAAAAATCGTAGCGGTACTAAGTTCAAAGGCCGCAAAGCAGCCTTTTCACTAAGTGCCGACGTTTTTCAAGGGGCTCCGCGGGGATATGACTCCCGCCCGCGGCGGCATGGCTTCGAACGGACAGTACTGACGCACTTGCCATTTTCCCCCAAATGCACTATACTGATACGGCACCGGCGGCAATGCCCGATTGTCTGCCGAAATCAGTAAATCACAAAAGGAGACATACCATGCCGATCACAGCCGATTATCACTTACATTCTTCTTTTTCGGGAGATTCCGATACACCGATGGAGGAAATGGTCTTACAGGGAATCAGAACAGGTCTGGAGAAGATGTGCTTCACGGAACATCAGGACTTCGACTATCCCGTTTCGGCGGGAACGCCTGCCGGAACGTTCGATGTAAATCCTGACTCTTATCTTTATGAATTTCTGAAATGCCGGGAAAAATATGCGAATAAAATAACACTCGTTTTTGGCGTAGAACTCGGTCTGCAGCCATACCTCGCTAAAAAAAATGCCGCCTTTGCAAAAGCGCATGAATATGACTTCATCATCGCATCTTCCCATCTCTGCAATGGAAAAGACCCCTATTATCCCGCTTTCTACGAGGGAAGAGCGCAGGAAGAAGCCTACCGCGAGTATTTTGAATCCATTCTGGAAAATCTGAAAAGTTTCAGCAATTTCGATGTTTACGGCCATCTGGACTATGTTGTCCGCTATGGCCCGCAGAAAGACGACGGATATACTTATGAGCAATACCGTGATATCCTCGATAAGATTCTGGAAAAGCTGATTCAGGACGGAAAAGGTATTGAACTCAACACCGGCGGACTGGCAAACGGTCTGCGGGAAGCCAATCCCTGCACAGCCATTCTCCGCCGCTATAAAGAACTCGGCGGTGAGATCATTACGGTCGGTTCCGATGCCCATAAGCCCGAACGCATCGCGGCTTATTTTGAACAGGCTGCCGAGATATTAACCGACTGTGGTTTCCGCTATTACAGCACGTTTGAAAGGCGGAACGTTTCCTTTCATAAGATATGAGCCGTCAAAAAAATTAACGATGTCCTTTGCGTGAGGTACTTTTCTGAGAATCGCAGTCTTGGCAGTACCGCGCTGACTGCTGTTGACACAGATGATAAACCTGCCTTCTTTGCCGGGAGCCGCCTTTTTGAATTTGATGAAAAAGGAGACTCCCGCGCCGAAGAAGGCTTTTTTTACCTTTTCCTTTGTTTCCTTATCATAAACTTCGCATAACTCTATCTCATTATTTACTTTCACATGTGCATATTTTGATTCTACCATTTTCATGCCTCCGTTCTTTCCCCTTTATCCCCCTGTTATATTATGTTCCTAGCATAAAGTGTATCACAGAAGCTGTGAAAATATCGTGAAGGAAAACAGTAGATTTTCTTAAAATTTTCTTACTTTTATTTCCGGGTATCCCCATTCCTCATAATGGTACCGCCGCCGAGCACATATCCCTTTTCATAAAAAACGACCGCCTGCCCCGGCGTAATCGCTCTGACAGGCCTGTGGAAACTGCATTTTATCCTGTCCTCCCCTGCCTTTTCGATCATACATCTCTCCCCCGGATGCGCGTATCGTATTTTGGCTAGCACCTCCCTTTGTCCGGTCAAGTCTTCCATTCCCATAAAATTCAGTTCGCTGCACAGCAGTGTATCACCGAAAACATCCTCCGCTTCGCCGATGACGACCTCATCGCTTTCCGGCCGGATTTCGGTCACAAAAACGGGATGCCCCATCGCGAGGTTCAGACCCTTGCGCTGCCCGACCGTGTAATGGGTAATGCCGAGATGTTCTCCCAATACGACGCCTTCTTTTGTTACATACTTTCCTTTTCCCGGTACCCGGCCTGCCGCCTCCCGGTCGATAAATGCCGCATAATCGTTATCGGGAATAAAACAGATTTCCTGACTGTCCGGCTTATGAGCGACCGGAAGCCCCTCCCTTTCAGCAATCTTCCTGATTTCTTCTTTTGTATGATCTCCCACCGGCATCAGCGTATGAGCCAGCTGGTACTGGGTCAGACCGTACAGTGCATAAGTCTGGTCTTTCGCGGCTGTCTCCGCATTTCCGACAGCATATCTTCCGTTCGGGAGCTTTATGATTCTGGCATAATGCCCGGTAGCGATATAATCCGCTCCGATTTCCATGCTTCTCTGTAAAAGGGATTCCCATTTCACATAACGGTTGCAGGCAATGCAGGGATTAGGCGTACAGCCTTTCAGATAGGCCTCCGTAAAATAATCTATGACCTTCTCCTGAAACTCCTTTTTAAAATTCATCACATAGTGCGGAATCTGAAGTACCTGTGCCACCTGCCTTGCATCTTCCACAGCAGATAAACCACAGCATCCGCCGTTTTCCGCCTGCACTGCGGCCTCTTCATCCTGCCAGATCTGCATGGTGACACCGATGACATCATAGCCCTGTTCTTTTAAAAGATAAGCTGCTACCGAAGAATCCACCCCGCCTGACATCCCTACGACTACTTTCTCTTTCATATTCTGTTACCTCTCCTGCATACTATAAAATAATAATGAACCTCTCCACAGGTATACTGTAAAAAATTTTTCGCAGTCTGTGAGAAAGGCATGGTATTTATATGAAGCGCAAAAATCCCCTGTTGATCGGAACCGCTATTTTGACCGTCACCGGATTACTCAGCCGTTTTATCGGCTTCTTCTATCGTATTTTCCTGTCAAAAGTATTTGGCGCGGAAGGCATGGGCATCTACCAGCTCATCTCCCCGGTACTGGCGCTTTCTTTTTCCCTGACCGTATCGGGTATGCAGACAGCTATTTCCAAATATGTAGCGAGCGAGACTACGACTCATGACTACAAGACCTCATTCCGTACCCTGTGGACCGGCTTTCTTTTGTCGATGGCTCTTTCCTTCGGCTGCATGGCCTATATCTACAAATATTCTGACTGGATCGCCGTTTCCTTTCTGTTAGAAGCGCGGACTGCGCCGCTGCTGCGCATTATCTCGCTGTCGATTCCGATGGCAACCGTGCATTCCTGTATCAACGGCTATTTTTACGGCATCAAAAAGACCGCGGTCCCTGCTCTGACACAGCTGTCGGAGCAGATTGTGAGGGTTGGCTCCGTCTACCTGATCTATTACCTGTGTGCCAGACAGAACATGGCGCCTACCATCAACTTTGCAGTCGTCGGCCTCGTCATCGGAGAAGGCGCTTCCATGATTGTTTCCATTGTCGCCATCATCAGCCGTTCTTTTCAGGTATTCGACGACGCCTCCCGCCTGCGTGTGTCACCGCCCTGCGGATATCAGCTCCGCTCTTATGGCCAGATTGCGGAAAACCTCCTGCGCCTTGCCGTTCCGCTGTCGGCAAACCGCATTATTATCAATATCCTGCAGAGCATCGAGGCAATTTATATACCCAATAAGCTGATGGCTTACGGACTGAATAATGCAGATGCCCTGGGTGTTTATGGTGTCCTGACCGGTATGAGTATGCCGCTCATCCTGTTTCCATCCGCCATCACCAATTCTATCTCTGTCCTGCTTCTGCCAATCGTTTCAGAAGCGGATGCCAGCGGCAACCAGAGTGCTGTTACGAGAGCGATATGGAAATCGATCAAATACTGTCTTCTGCTCGGCTTTGGCTGTACTGCAGCATTCCTTTTGTTCGGCCGGCTCGCCGGAAAGCTCCTTTTTAACAGCGAACTCGCCGGAAGTTTCATTCTGACGCTCAGTTTCATCTGCCCTTTCCTGTATATTGCCAGTACCCTGAACAGCATCCTGAATGGACTGGGAAAAACCGCACTCACATTTTTCTACAGCATTTTAAGCCTGCTCGTCCGCCTGCTGTTCGTTTTCTACGCCATCCCCGTCTACGGCATCAAAGGCTATCTATGGGGTATGCTCGCAAGCCAGATAGTACAGACTCTCCTCTGCACCTTCTCTTCCCTGCGCGTCTGTAAGCGGAATCAGACCGCATAAAGCGCATATTCGCGCTTGCGGTTCTTCTTCTAATATACTATAATATACATGTTTTCGCCAGAAAAACGAAAAATGAAATGCGGCAGCGTTACCTCCGGCCGGGCAGGATATCGTTCCCTTGGAGGCACGCTCTCGCTCCACGAAAACCAGTAGCGGTACTAAGTTCAAAAGCCGCAAAGCGTCTTTTTCACTAACTACCGACGGTTTTCCAGGGCCTCCGCAGGAACGATATCCTGCCCGGCCGGAGGTAACGCTGCCGCATTTAAATCTACAGACAAAAGAAGGGAGTCTGAATATATATGTCATTTCAATTTATCAGTCATCTTCCGACACCGGATGAAATAAGAAGTCAATTTCCGGTTCCGGTACATCTTGCCGAACTGAAAAAGGAACGGGATAAGGAAATCAGCGATGTACTCACCGGAAAAAGCAACAAATTTCTGGTCATCATCGGTCCCTGCTCCGCCGATAACGAGGACGCCGTATGCGATTACATCGGCCGGCTCTCCAAAGTCAATGAAAAAGTAAAAGACAAGCTGATCCTGATTCCGAGAATCTACACGAACAAGCCGCGGACGACCGGAGAAGGATATAAAGGCATCGTCAGCCAGCCCGACCCGGAGAAAAAACCGGATTTTACCGCAGGGTTGATTGCCATGCGTAAAATGCACATACGCGCTATGGAAGAATCCGGTTTAACAGCTGCGGATGAAATGCTCTATCCCGATAACTGGGGATATGTGGAAGATATCCTCTCCTATGTTGCCATCGGCGCACGTTCGGTAGAGGACCAACAGCACCGTATGACCGTAAGCGGTTTTGATGTTGCCAGCGGTATGAAAAATCCGACCAGCGGCACGCTTTCCGTCATGCTGAACTCCGTCTATGCGGCACAGCATCCTCATTCCTTCATTTACCGCGGTTATGAGGTAAAAACAAGCGGCAATCCGCTGGCCCATACAGTACTGCGCGGTGCGGTCAACAAACACGGGCAAAGCCTTCCCAACTATCACTATGAAGACCTTGTCAGACTGCTCACCCTGTATCAGGAGCAGGATCTTGTCAATCCAGCCTGCATCATCGATTCCAATCACAGCAATTCCAACAAGGAATACGCACAGCAGATCAGGATTGTCAAAGAAGTGCTGCACAGCCGGAAATTGAGTCCCGATATCCACAAACTCGTAAAAGGCGTCATGGTCGAAAGCTATCTGGAAGAAGGCTGTCAGAAGATCGGCGGCGGTGTTTACGGCAAATCCATCACCGACCCCTGTCTCGGCTGGGCCGACTCCGAAAAACTGATCTACGATATCGCCGAACTATGCTAATTCCAGCAGTGTATAACGATAGTTATTTATCAAATCAAAAGGCTCATCCTCTTGGATGGGCCTTTACATATACTTCTCTGATGTGGTTGTGGTTCAAATGGGCATAAATCTGGGTTGTCGAAATATCCGAATGCCCCAGCATTTCCTGTACGCTTTTTAAATCGGCCCCGTTCTCCACAAGATGCGCGGCAAACGAATGACGCAGCGTATGCGGTGTAATATCCGCTTTTATATCCGCCTTCTGGGCATAGTACTTGATCAACTTCCAAAATCCCTGTCTGCTCATAGGCTGGCCGGAGCAGTTCGCAAATAAAATGTCCGACTTCTTATCCTCTATCATGGAATCCCTGACCCCGTCAAGATATCTGTCCAGCGCTTTTTTCGCCGCACCGCCAAACGGGATGATTCGCTCTTTTCCCGCATGGCAGATTAAAAAATTCATCTGCAGATTGATATCCGAAATTTTTAATGTGATCAGCTCGGATACGCGGATTCCTGTCGCATATAAAAGTTCCAGCATCGCCTTATCCCGAATCTCTTTGGGAGAATCGCCGTTTGGCTGTTCCAAAAGCCGCACCACCTCTTCGGGCGACATCACTTCCGGCATCTTCTTCTCTATTTTGGGTGCCTTCAGATTCCCGGATACATCCTTTTTCACGATTCCCTCGCGTAATAAAAAATGATAGAAAGCCTTGATGGATGCAACATTTCTGGATATTGTGGCCGTTGCGAAATGATTATCCTCCAGGTATTGTATATACCCGTCCAAAGCTTCTTCCGTCACATCTTCGACATTCTGAATACCTTTTTGCACCATAAAGTGCTCCATTTTCTCCAAATCCCTTTTATATGACATCTCCGTATTGTTTGAAGTTTTCTTTATGTTATGTAAATAAGATATAAATGCCGTAATTTCTTTTTCCATGAATCCGGAAGCCTTTCCCCTCTGGTTTTATGTTAATGAAACCAATGTCCTTTTAACATTATAAGCAGAATTTTTCAGAAAAGCAAATGGATTTTTTGCCGATTTTTCGGGCATTTCCGTCTCTTTTACGCATAAGTACAACATATCGTCCGACTATATTTTATGTCTACTATATATTGAGAAATTATTAAAAAATATTAAAAAATTTTTAAGAAAAATTGTAAAATCTTTGGATTTACATAACTTTCGATGAGACACCCGAGAATAACGATCATAAGGATTCCCGCAAGCTTTATTCCCTTCGTGAGCATGAATTGCTTTCCAATCAGGTAACGCCCTTCCAGCCCGTCAATTTTTCCGTAAAGGCTCCTATTGCAATCCAGTCCCCATCGAAACAGCAAAAAATACCCCGGTATCAGCAGCAGGCCCTGTGGAAAAATGCTCGCCGCCATGAAAAAAAGACCTCTGATACCATAGCGGATAACTGCTATCGAGAGGATACAGCCCGCGCTGGCCCCCAGATAGCAGACATATCCGCATACAATCGGAAGTCCTATCATTGTAGATGCAAGCATACTGATGATCAGTATGGTAGAAATTCTGCTTCGAACAATATAGCCGAACAGATAATTTCCGTCAAATTCGCTGTTCTGCAGCTGCTTTATCATCGCAGCATTTAAAAGACCGTCTTCTTTCACCCAGACATCGTGTCTGATATTCACCAGTAAGATTCCGAGGAAAAGACCTGTCATGAACAAATACAGCAGATAATAACCACTCTTATTCATTTGTCGTGTTATCATATATACGCCTTCTTTCCAACTAACTAAATATATGATGGTCAAAACGTATATATACACGGTAAAAATTTATTCCTGCAGGCAATGCGTCAAGTACCGTACCTGCAGCAGGCCCTTTAACTTCGGGACTACTTACAGTATTTATTCTTATAGGCCATCAAAGCAGCTACGGTCTTGCCATCCTGAATTTTACAATCGTAGACCATCTGCGCCAGTTCTTCGATATCATATGCCTCCACATTGATAAATTCGTCCTCATCCAGATGCTGCCTGCTCGGCTGCAAATCGGTCGCTACATAGACATCTATCTTTTCATTGCAAAAAGCTACCGTTGTCCGAATCGTCATCAGCAGTTCCAGCTTACCGGCCTTATAGCCTGTCTCCTCTTCCAGTTCCCTTACCGCTGCCACATCCGTCGGCTCCTCTGTGCTTTCCAGCCCGCCCGCAGGTATTTCCAATGTCTCTCTATCCAACGCATTGCGGTACTGCCTTACCATCAGGAGCTTCCCTTCCGCATTGACCGCTACGACAGCAGCCGCGCCTTTATGGCCGATAAAATCCCATTTTACAATATTCCCGTTTGGAACCTTGACCGTATCCTGATAATAATCAATGATTGCCCCTTTATGAATCAAGGTTCTTTCCAGGCGTTCAAATTTTTCCATACAAATAACCTCTCTCAATTTCTGTTTATAAAGCTTCTCCAAGTAATTTCTTCACACTGACCAGTTTCACGCAGAGCACGAACAGGTCTGTTGCTGCCGCCATTTCTTCCGGTGTCGGGAACGTCGGTGCAATTCGGATATTGCTGTCTTTCGGGTCCTTTCCATAAGGATAAGTGGCACCTGCACCGGTCATGACGACCCCCGCCTCTTTACATTTGGCTACAATAGCTTTTGCACAGCCCTCCAGCGCTTCAAAAGAAATAAAATAACCGCCTACCGGCTTATTCCATTCGCCAATACCGAGACCACCGATTTCCTTATCCAACACCTGCAATACTGCCTCGAACTTAGGCCGGATAATTTCAGCATGTTTCTTCATATGCTCTTTTATACCGTTGATGTCCTTAAAATATTTCACATGGCGAAGCTGATTAACTTTATCGTAACCAATCGTCCGCACGGTCATGCCCTCCCTGATATAATCGAGATTCGCAATGGAAGCCGCCATTCCGGCGATGCCGCCGCCCGCAAAACTAACTTTGGAAGTCGAGCAAAATTCAAAGACCATATCCGGATTGCCAGCTTTTTCACATTCGCTGAGAATTTCCAGAATTTCGTCCTGCTTATCATCATACAAATGATGAACTGCATAGGCATTATCCCAATAAATTCTAAAATCCTCTGCCGCAGGTTTTAAACCAGCAAATCGTCTGACGGTCTCATCCGAATAGGAAATGCCCTGCGGATTGGAGTATTTCGGAACACACCAGATACCCTTGACGGCCGCATCTTCATTTACATATTTCTCTACCAGGTCCATATCCGGTCCATCCGCTGTCATTGGAATATTGATCATCTCAATGCCAAAATATTCCGTAATCTTAAAATGTCTGTCATAACCTGGAACAGGACATAAAAATTTCACTTTATCCAGCTTGCACCACGGCGTACTGCCCATAACACCATGTGTCATGGAATGGCAGACCGTATCATACATAACGCTCAGACTGGAATTACCATATACGAGTACATTCTGCGCCGGCACTCCCATCATATCTCCCAGAAGTTTTTTAACCTCAGGAATACCGTCCATCAGACCATAATTTCTACAATCCATGCCATCCTCCGTTTTAAGAACGGAATCGGAATCAAAAACATCCATAATGCTCATTGTCATATCGAGCTGTGCGGTAGACTGTTTTCCTCTGGACATATCCAGTTTCAGTCCCTTACTCTTTGCCTCTTCAAACTTTTTTTCAAGTTCTTCTTTTAATAACACAAGTTCTTCTTTGTTCATTTCTTTGTAAGGCTTCATAACGATAATCGTGCTCCTCTCTCAGCTTGCGAATCTGTGCGGCGCTGTAAGCGCATCAGCATCAATTTTGCGGTCAAAAATTATAATTTTCAACCTTCCTCCGCATCATAAATATAAAGTCTATACCTTGTACGAGTGGATAATTGTATACAATCATACACTGGCAACTATTCTACTACAAAGTATTTACAATGACAAGAGGAAATAAAAATTTCCTCAGGAAATTTTCTATTTCTACTGAAAAAAACTCTGTGAATTACTTCACAGAGTTTTATACACTATTTAGCGTAGTCGATAACGCGGCTTTCGCGGATTACATTGACTTTAATCTGACCAGGATATTCCAACTCAGCTTCAATCTCCTTGGAAATATCTCTTGCGAGTAATACCATGTCAGAATCCGTAATCTGTTCCGGAACTACCATAACACGAATCTCTCTACCTGCCTGAATAGCAAAAGATTTATCAACACCTTTGAAATTGTTTGTAATGTCTTCTAACTGTTTTAACCTGCTTGTATATGTTTCTAACGTCTCTCTTCTTGCACCCGGCCTTGCCGCAGAAATCGTATCCGCAGCCTGTACCAGACACGCGATCAGAGTCTGAGGCTCAACATCACCATGATGAGACTCTACTGCATTAATGACGATGGGTGATTCTTTGTACTTTCTACAAAGTTCCACACCTAATTGAATATGAGAACCTTCCATTTCATGATCGACTGCTTTACCGATATCATGCAGAAGACCAGCACGCTTCGCAACTCGGACATCTAATCCCATCTCCGCTGCTAACAGACCAGATAATTGAGCAACCTCAATCGAATGCTTCAGTGCGTTCTGTCCATAACTGGTTCTAAACTTCATCTTACCGAGTAATCTGACAAGTTCCGGATGAATGCCATGCACACCTACTTCCAGTGTAGCGGCTTCACCTTCTTCTTTAATCATTACTTCTACTTCTTTTTGCGCCTTCTCAACCATCTCTTCGATTCTGGCCGGATGAATACGTCCGTCCACAATCAGTTTTTCAAGCGCAATTCTTGCAACCTCACGGCGAATTGGATCAAATCCTGATAAAATAACTGCTTCCGGCGTATCGTCAATAATTAAATCCACACCGGTCATCGTCTCAAGAGTTCTGATATTACGTCCCTCTCTACCAATGATTCTACCCTTCATCTCGTCATTTGGAAGCTGTACAACAGATATTGTCGTCTCGGAAACATGGTCTGCAGCACATTTCTGAATGGCTGTAACAACATATTCCTTCGCTTTCTTATCTGCTTCTTCCTTCGCCCTGCTCTCTACTTCCTTGATCATAACAGCGGCTTCATGTTTCACTTCATCTTCAACAATTTTCAATAAGTAGTCTTTTGCCTGTTCGGAGGTTAGACCTGAGATTCGTTCCAGTTCCTGTAATCTTTGCTCATTCAGCTTCGCAATCTCTTCGCGTTGTCTGGCAAGTGATTCTTCCTTTGCCGCCAGACTTGCTTCCTTTTTTTCAATAGCATCCGCTTTCTTATCGATGTTCTCTTCCTTCTGCTGAACTCTGCGCTCATACCTCTGCGCTTCAGCCCGACGTTCCTTGATTTCCTTGTCCAACTCATTCTTGGTATGAATGGTTTCTTCTTTTGCTTCAAGCAACG
This sequence comes from uncultured Lachnospiraceae bacterium, assembly GCA_947178125.1. Taxonomy (GTDB): domain Bacteria; phylum Bacillota; class Clostridia; order Lachnospirales; family Lachnospiraceae; genus UBA3282. The sequence goes on from CAMWXB010000002.1 coordinate 66,405, forward strand.
CTTCCCGCTTCTTCGTTTCAGCCGTTTTGAGAGCCTCATCAATAATTTCCCTCGCCTTCTCGTCCGCATTTCCAAGCTTCGCTTCCACTACCTTCTTCCGGTAATTGGTCGCTGCCACTGCCGTCAACGGAATCGATACAACCAGAGTGAGGAGTATTGATACCACAATCGCTATCCCGGTTGGCATTTACAGGAGCACCTCCTTATTTGGTTTTCATTGTACATATCTATCATAGAATGTATTAAATTAAAACATTCTAATTAGCAAACTACAACATCTCAATTTTACCTCGAAAATTATGTTATGTCAAGTAAAAGTGCTCTGCTGATTGCATCCGTCTGAAAACCTTTCCGATAGAGAAAACCGTACATTTTCTGCCTTTCCTTATCGGTAGCAGTTCCTGCATGAAAATTTTTTTTCAAAAGAAATTTTTGTATCATGGATGTTTCATCCATTTCCAACCCGTCTTCCGACAATTCATCGAACATTTGGGAAATGAGTTCTCTGCGGATCCCTTTCTGCTGCAGATCGTTCTCAATTCTTTTCCTGCTTCTTGCCTGCATATGATACTCTATATAATTTCTGACATAGCGCTCGTCATCGACGTAACCATAGGATTCCACATAAGCAATCGCGTCTTCAATGATTTCTGCAGGATATTCTCCCTGCTTCAGTTTATCCTCCAATTGTTTTCTTGTATAGTCCTTCGTCTTCAACAGATTCATACAGCGCAGTTTCGCCCGTTTCGGCAGAATCTCCTGAAAAATGTTTTCATAGTTCTCCTCTGAAAGTTCCCCGCCCTGTTCCATCTGAAATCGACGGAGTTCTCCTTTATATAGAACAAAATGCTTTCCTTCATCCAGTGTAACCCTGTATCTTGCTTTATTAATCGCAGTGATCTCTGTTATCATCATAGATTCTCCGGCTCCGTTCTTTTATTCTGCGGCCTGAGCCTCTCCTGCTTTCTCTTTTGTCTGTTTCTCTTTCGCGCTCTTTCCAGTCTTTTCTCCGGAAGCCTTTTCCTTCGTGCTCTTCTCAGCGGACTCGGGCACTTCCAGATTGAACAATTCCCTCACTTTCTGTTCCACCTCATTACAGATTTCCGGGTTATCCTTTAAATACTGTTTGGCATTCTCCCTGCCTTGCCCTATTTTATTGCCATTATACGCATACCACGCCCCGCTCTTGTTGACGATTCCGTTTTCGGCCGCCAAATCCAGAATATCGCCGACGCTGGAAATACCCTCTCCGAACATGATATCAAATTCCGCTTCTTTGAACGGCGGCGCAATCTTGTTCTTAACGACCTTGACTCTTGTTCTGTTGCCGATAACTTCTCCCCCCTGCTTCAATGCCTCGATTCTTCTGACATCGAGTCTAACGGAGGAATAAAATTTCAATGCACGCCCACCCGTTGTCGTCTCCGGGTTTCCAAACATAATGCCGACTTTCTCACGAAGCTGATTGATAAATACTACCGTACAATTGGATTTACTGATAACACCGGTCAGTTTACGAAGCGCCTGGGACATCAGCCGCGCCTGTAATCCTACATGGGAGTCTCCCATATCACCGTCTATTTCAGCCTTCGGCACCAACGCCGCTACCGAGTCCACAATCACGATGTCGATTGCTCCTGAACGCACCATTGTTTCCGTAATCTCCAATGCCTGCTCGCCGTTATCCGGCTGAGAAATATATAAATTGTCTACATCAACGCCTATATTCCTGGCATACACAGGATCCAGCGCATGCTCTGCATCTATAAAACCGGCAATGCCGCCCCGCTTCTGTACTTCCGCGACCATATGCAGCGTAACTGTCGTCTTACCGCTGGATTCCGGTCCATAGATTTCCACGATTCTTCCTTTCGGGATTCCACCCAGCCCCAGTGCGATGTCCAGACTCAAAGAACCGGTAGGAATTGTTTCTACATTCATCTGTACCGAAGGGTCGCCCAGTTTCATGACCGCACCCTTACCGAATTGTCTCTCTATCTGCCCGATGGCTGCATCCAATGCTTTTAATTTTTCTTCTCTTTCCATGATTTGTTCTCCTTCTCATTTCAGAACATCTGTTCTAAATTTAGAATAAAACAAATGTTCGATTTTGTCAACATTTACTTTTGTTTTTTATATTCTAACATTTTTCCTGTCCAATAAATATCCCTTTATACATCCCTCCTGTCTTTTTTCATTTTTACTCCTGATTGTCTGCCGCAGCAGTTCAGATTTAATAGCTGAAAGCGCGCTTCTTTCAACCTTTTGCTTTGAAATGTTGGCGAGATGCCGGATATGCAAAGCAGAATAAGTCCTTTATTTTCACGGGCAATACGTCAAAGTCAGGCTCGCCTGACCCTGACGACTGCCGCGAAGACTTTTTTAGAAAATTTTCAAATAATCCCTGTAATCGTGATAAGTAACCGTTACCCACCCATTATCATAATTAAAACCGATTTCCATGCCTTGAGGCGTATAGAAAATGATCAGATTACTGCCGGAAGTCAGCATCTCTGTAATTTCCTGATCGCTCATCAAGTCCACATCATCAATCGTGCCGTTCTGCTTGTCGCTTCTGTACCTGAAATCTATGGAAAAATCATCATCCACGGAAATAATATCCGTATTTTCAAGGATTACCCCATCTCTCATATCGATATTAATACAGTACAGATATGCCGAATTATAGTAATTCGTATAGACAGTTTCTGAAAATACAACGCTCAGTATATCCTCGCTCATGTATGTAACATAACCGGAAGCGTAAGCATTAAAATAACTGTCATCATCCGTCATATATCTGGAATATTCTTCCTCATAGTAATCTGTAAAAACGGATATCTCATTTGCGATCGCCCTGTTGATCTTATCCAGATTAGGCACATGGCTGCCGGAAACTTCCGGGTAATCTACGATAATGGATACGTTCTCATTATCCGCGTCATATTCAAAATACTCCCAGTTAATGGAATAGGAGAGTCTTTTAATATCATCATGCAGCGTATAATATTCGTCGTCATCATAGTCATAATAATCGTCATCATAATAATCGTTATCATGATAATCGTTGTCATCATCCTTAAAATCGTAGTCATAATCATTGTAATAATTATAGTAATCATCATCATATAACTGCGCCTGCATTTTCCTTTCCGACATCGCATCGAACGCATGATAGAAAAGGGCAAAAATCGCAATCAGAAAGAGAACCACAACTGTAATGATAATACCGATGATCAGCCCCGTATGTTTCTTCTTGGGCGGTGCAGCATATGGGCTGTATGAACCGTTTCCATACTGATTCGGGCCATAGGACCCGCCATACTGGTTGTTTCCGCCGGGAGCATTTCCATAGGGAGCGTTTCCATACTGGTTATTTCCGTATTGATTATTTCCGTACTGGCCATTTCCATATTGGTTATTTCCGTACTGGTTGTTTCCGTACGGATTATTTCCATATTGATTATTTCCGTACTGGTTATTTCCATACTGGTTGTTTCCGTATGAATTATTTCCGTACTGGTTATTTCCATACTGGCTGTTTTCGTACGGATTATTTCCATATTGATTGTTCTCGTATGGATTATTTCCATATTGGCTGCTTCCGTACGGATTATTTTCATATTGGCCATTCCCGTACGGGGCACTTCCATACTGATTATTTTCAGACGGATTATTCTCATACTTTACAAGATCATACTGCCCGCTTCCTGTAGAAGTGCTCACATATGAATTATTTTCATACTGGCCATTTCCATAAGCATCATTTCCATACTGACCATTCTGCCCGCCTGCATATGTATTATCCACCTGCTGTTCTCCGGAAAACACACCGCCCGTATCATAATGTTCCACACTCGTATCCGGCGTATCGTAAATTTCCTGTCTGCTTTGTGTCTGATATACATCCGGTGTCGTATAGAGGCCGCCATCCCCCTGCTGTTCCTGCTCGCTCATCTTCTATTTCCCTGCTCCTTTCTCCGTTTTCCTCTCTAGGTAATTGCGAAACTATGTTTTCGAAGGCTCTCGTTGTACAAAATAGACAATCACCGCAGGGCACGCTTTCGCTGCACTGTCGCTCGCAACGGTGCATAAGACGCCAAAATACGGCGTCTAAACACCGACGGCGACATAGCACCCTGCTTGTGATTTGTCTATTTTGCACAACTGCTATCTTGGAATCATGCGTTTCGCAATCACCTATTTTCCTCTCAGGTCCTCTGCTAAGATTTCTTTCCAAAAGTCACTTCACTGTAATATGCAAGAATGGATTCCCGCATCAGGGACAACGCCGATGAAACGCTGCTTTCCCGGATTTTCATCCGGCTTCCGCTAAAATGACACTCTTTCACATTAATGCGCCCGCACACATTGCAGGCAATATAAACAAGTCCTACCGGTTTTTCTTCCGAACCGCCGTCAGGTCCGGCAACCCCTGTAATACCAACCGTTACATCTGCTTTTCCAAACAATGCGGCTCCCTTCGCCATCTCTTTTGCAATCTCCGGACTGACCGCCCCGTGCTTTTCCAAAGAGGATTTCTTAATACCGAGAAGCTTGCGCTTGGATTTATTGGAATAGGTGATATATCCGGTCTTGAACACTTCCGAAACGCCTGACACATTGATCAGCCTTGCCGCCAGCAGTCCGCCGGTACAGGATTCCACCGTGCTGACCGTCAAATGATTTGCCAGCAGCAGATCGACGACCGCCTTTTCCAGCGTAACGTCTTCCTGTGTCGTATATACATGATTTCCAAAACGGCTTTTTAAATCTTTTACATAAGGCTTTACCAGTTTCTTCGCTTCTTTTTCATCCTCCGCCCTCGCAGTCACGCGAAGATGCACTTCGCCGGTCTTCGCATATGTCGCGATCGTCGGATTGCTCTGTTCACTGATCAGGTCTTCTATCATCGCTTCGACTTTGCTTTCGCCGACGCCGCATACTTTAACGGTCTGTGAATAAATAATGCCCGGCTGAAGCGAATTCAGATACGGCATAATAGCATTCTCGAACATCGGGACCAGTTCATTCGGCGGTCCCGGCATCAGAATGATATGTCTGCCGTTATCCTCCATAATGATACCCGGCGCCGTACCGTTCGGATTATCGACAACAATGGAGCCTTCCGGCACCATTGCCTGTTTCCAGTTATTTTCCGTAATCTCCATTCCCCTCTTCTGGAAAAAGGATGTGATCGCCTCTTTGCTCGGTTCATGCAGATAAAGCGCTTTCCCCAATGCCTTTGCTGCCGTCTCTTTCGTCAGGTCATCCTGCGTCGGTCCGAGTCCGCCTGATAAAAGCAGCACATCCGCCCTTGTGAGCGCTGTCTGCAGAACACTGAGCAGACGTTCCTCGTTATCCCCCACCACTTCCTGATAATAGCAGGATAATCCGATACCGGCACACTTTTCAGCCAAATATGCCGCATTGGTATTTACAATATTACCAAGTAAAATTTCAGTTCCTACCGAAATAATCTCTACTGTCATTTCTACCTCTTATTTGCTCTTTTGCTTCATTATTTGTTTTCCTTCATGACATCTTTGTTCTTCACCAGATAATCGATCAGTGAAACAACTGTCAAAATCAGGGCCGCCCATACAACAACATTTGTTATTATATTAATGGCCTCGATATCTGCAATCAGCAGACATATCATCACCATCTGAAACGTGGTCTTGAACTTTCCCCAATAACTCGCCGCGATCACGACGCCGTTATCAGAAGCAATCAATCTAAAACCGCTGATGATGAACTCCCTCGCAATAATGACGATCACCATCCAGGCGGGCAGTTTCGCCATTTCCACCAGACAGATCAGGGCGGAGCAGACTAACAGCTTATCCGCAAGCGGGTCCATAAATTTTCCGAAATTTGTGACCAGATTATATTTTCTTGCAATTTTGCCATCCAACAAATCCGTCAGACTCGCAACGATAAAGATTGCCAACGCAATCCATTTATCCACACCGGTGATGTCTGCCAGCATGAACAATACAAAAAAAGGAATCAGGATAACACGGAACATCGTCAGTTTATTGGGTAAATTCATCTTCCAATTCTCCTATCAGATCATATTCATAAGCGCCGGTAATCCTGCATTTCACAAAGTCACCGGTCATCAATTCTCTTTTCGTATTAATAAAAAGAAAGCCATCTACATTCGGTGCATCTTTATAGGTCCTCGCCACATAGGCATCCTCATCCGTGACCTTCCCTTCAATCATGGCATCCACAAGCTTTCCTTCCATGGAAACTGCGGCATCAAAAGCAATTTCCTGTTGAAGTTCCATCAGCTGTGCGCGCCTTTCTTCCTTCACTTCCTCCGGAATCTGGCCAGCCATGACTGCCGCCGGTGTATCTTCCTCCTGGGAATAAGTAAAAACGCCCAGACGGTCAAATTCCATCCGCTCTACAAAGGCCAGCAGTTCTTCGTGTTCTTCTTCCGTTTCTCCGGGAAATCCGGTGATCAGCGTTGTCCTGATACAGATGTCCGGAATCTCCCTGCGCAGTTTCCCGACGACTTCCTCGAGTTCACCGCCCGTCGTCCTGCGTCCCATCCTCTTTAATATCGTATCGCATCCGTGCTGTATCGGCAAATCCAGATAATGACAGATCTTCGGTTCTTCTTTGATCACCTGTATCAGTTCATCATCGATTTCTTCCGGATAACAATACAGAATACGAATCCAGTAAAGCCCATCTATTCGGCAAAGCTTCCGCAGCAGCGTTGGCAATGTTTTTACTCCATATAAATCGACACCATAAAGGGTCGTCTCCTGAGCAACGATAATTAACTCTTTCACGCCTTCCGCTGCCAGCATTTCCGCCTCTTCTACAAGATTCTCCATCGGAATGCTCCTGTAACTGCCCCGCACCTTAGGAATAACACAGTAAGTACAGTGTTTATCACAGCCTTCCGCAATTTTCAGATAAGCGTAATGCCCGCCCGTCGTCAGAATGCGCTTCGTATCCGCATACGGCCGCTTATCCGGACTGCCATAGTAATTTTCCCTCTGCCCGCTCAGGAACTTATCAAGCGCCTGTGTAATCTCGTCAATCGCCGATATACCGATGATCATATCGACCTCCGGGATTTCTTTCTGAATCTCTTCCCGGTAGCGCTGCGCGAGGCATCCTGCCACAATGAGCGCTTTCAGTGCGCCGTTTTTCCGAAGTTCCGCCATTTCCAGAATCGTATCAATACTCTCCTGTTTTGCATCATTGATAAAACAGCAGGTATTGATAACAACAATATCGGCCTCCGCTTCATCATCCGTAAAGCCATAACCTTTTTCGGATAAAAGAGCGAGCATCTTTTCTGAATCGACCAGATTTTTATCACATCCCAAAGAGATGAACAGTATCTTATCACTCATAGCTGTCGTTTCTATTCTTCCTCATTCAAAATCTTGATTTTCCCCTGATTGAGTTCTTCTACTGCGACCGACAGGGGCTTTCTTCCCTGATAGTTATCCACAAAAGCCTCATCACCTGCAATGATCTGTCTCGCTCTCCTGGAAGTAGCCATTACGATAGAATAACGGCTGCTGACAACCGGCTCTTCGCCCTCTTCGATTTCACTGTTCACAACTTTCATTAAATCTGTGTAAGATGGATGTAACATTATTTTTCTCCTTTCGCAAGAACTTTCAGTTCTTCCCTGATTTTTTCAATAAACTCCTCATTCCTGAATGGTGTATTATGAGCAGCCAGAATGATCTCATGAAGTTCTTTGACACAACGCTCCAGATCATCGTTGACTACAATATAATCATATTCCTCAATGCCGTCCGCCTCTTCGACCGCGCGCGCCATCCGCTTAGCGACTGCTTCCTCGTTCTCCGTTCCCCGGCCGGTCAGCCGGCGCTTCAGTTCTTCTGCATCCGGCGGCATCACGAACAGCAATAAAGCTGTCGGAAACTGTTTTCGGATTTTCAGCGCACCCTGAATCTCAATCTCCAGAATCACGTCCCTGCCTGCAGCAAGCTGTTTTTCCACATAATCTCTGGGTGTGCCGTAATAATTATCACAATAACAGGCGTATTCTATAAGCCCGTCTTCCGCAATTTTCTGTTCAAAAGCTTCCTTCGTCAGAAAAAAGTATTCTCTTCCGTCTTCTTCCCCCGCTCTGGGCGCTCTGGTCGTCGCGGAAATGGACAACGCATAATTATCATATTCCTGCACCAGCTTCTTCATTAAAGTACCTTTTCCCGCTCCGGAAAAACCGGAGACCACAATTAAAATACCTTTATGTCTCATCTGTATCTCCACTTTCTGCCTGCGCTCTGCCAGAAATCGTCTCCGGAAGCAGCGCGGACAACACGATCTGGCTGTTCTCCATGATCAGCACCGCCTTCGTCTTTCTGCCCTGCGTCGCATCGATTGCCATGCCGCTCTCCTTCGCCTTCTGCACCAGCCGCTTGATCGGCGCGGAATCCGGGCTGACAATTGCGATAATTTTTCCTGTATTCACAACATTGCCAAATCCGATATGAATTAATCTTCCCAATGACCGTTCCCGCCTTTATATCACTCGATATTCTGAATCTGCTCGCGTACCTTCTCAATTTCCGTCTTGAGTTCAATCGCGCGGTTGGATATCTCCAGATCATTTGCTTTGGATAGAATCGTATTGGCTTCCCGGTTCATCTCCTGTGCGATGAAATCCAGCTTTCTTCCGATGCCTCCACCCTGTATCAGACTTTCTTTCGTCGTTTCGATATGGCTCCTGAGGCGAACCAGTTCTTCGTCTACGCACACCTTATCCGCAAAAATAGTCACTTCCATCAAAAGTCTGCTCTCGTCAATCTGTGCATCGCCGAGCAGTTCCCTTACTTTGTCTTCCAGCTTCTGCCTGTACTGCGTAATAATTTCCGGCGAACGCTCCGTAATGTATTCCACATGCGCGAGCATACCGCCTAACTTACCGAGCAGGTCTTCCCGAAGATTCTCCCCTTCTTTAATTCTGGTCGCAACAAACCCTTCCGCCGCCTGGGAAACAGCCTTCTCTAACATCTGCCAGAGTTCTTCTTCGTCAATCGTCTGTTCTTCCATGCTGAATACTTCCGGATACCTGGATAAAGCGGACACCCTGACATCGTTATCCAGAGAAAAGTCTTCCGCCATCTGCTCCAGATATTTCATATATTCCGCCGCCAGTTCCTTATTATACTTCACACAGAGATTGGACTCCGTATAGTCCTCATAGGTAATAAAAACATCTACCTTGCCCCGCTGAATATAATGTTTCAATTCATTTCTGATCGCCGCCTCGAAAAAATTCAGTTTCTTCGGCATCTTGATATTAACATCCAGATATCTGTGGTTGACAGATTTCATCTCTACCGTAATCTTACGGTCTCCCTCGACAATTTCACTTCTGCCAAAACCGGTCATGCTCTTGATCATAGGAATAACCATGCCTTTCTCTTCGTCCGCCGGGTTGCCGGTTTCCATTTCTGCGCGGACAATCAAAGTGTATTCAAATTCGTAATTTTTGAAACAGGTAATCTATAATATTATAAGATAATCATAAAGCCTAGTCAAGCAAATCCAACATTGAAAACCCCCCTAAAATATGTTACAATATCAACATTGCCCAAAGGAAATAATAACATGTATTATCATTTAAAATACACCAAAAAAGAAAGGATATGAGTTCATGGCATTTGACGGGATTACCATTGCAAGCATCACCAAAGAGTTAAATCAGCATTTAACTGGTGGCCGTATTTATAAAATCGCCCAGCCGGAATCGGACGAACTGCTGCTGACAATCAAGAATAACGGCTCGCAATACCGGCTGTTATTGTCTGCGGACGCCTCTCTGCCGCTCGTTTATCTGACGGATAAGAACAAGCAGAGCCCGATGACCGCCCCAGGCTTCTGTATGCTGCTCCGGAAACATTTACAGAATGCAAGGATTCTGGATATCACCCAGCCAGGTCTGGAGAGAATCATTCGAATCCGCCTGGAACATCTGAACGAATTGGGCGACCTTTGTCAGAAAACACTTGTTATTGAAATTATGGGAAAGCACAGCAATCTCATTTTCTGCAATGAAGATACGATCATCGACAGCATCAAACATATTTCCGGCATGGTCAGCTCTGTGCGGGAAGTTCTGCCGGGCCGGGAATATTTCATTCCGCAGACACAGGACAAGCAGAATCCCCTCGCTTTTATCGAAGACACAGATGTTTCCGCTTACAACGGAGAACCAGCGTACGGCATTCATCTCACCAGACAGGACTTTGTGAACAGGCTTACTTCCATGCCAATGCCTTTGTACAAAGCGCTCTACTGCGCCTATACCGGTCTTTCTCCCGTCATGGCGCAGGAAATCTGTTTCCGCGCCGGCCTTGACGGCGACATTCCCGGAAGCGCACAGGATGCGGAAGCCCTGGAAAAGCTTTATGAGGTTTTTCTTTCTCTTTTAAAACAGATTACCGCCGGAGACTTTGCTCCAAATATCATCTATGACAAAAAGACACCGATCGAATTCGCGGCGCTGCCCCTGACCCTCTATGCGGATAAGGAAGCCGTTCCTTTCGACTCTATCAGCGAAGTACTCGAACATTATTATGAAGAAAAAAATGTGCTCACGAGAATCCGCCAGAAATCAGCCGACCTGCGGAAAATCGTACAGACGGCATTGGAACGGAATATCAAGAAGTACGATTTACAAAGAAAACAGATGCAGGACACCGAAAAACGGGAGAAATACCGCGTTTACGGCGAGCTGTTGAATACCTATGGCTACGGTGTGGAGCCCGGTGCAAAATCCATGGAGGCGTTGAACTACTATACGAACGAAATGATCACGATTCCATTAGACGATACACTGAGCCCCTCCGAAAATGCCAAAAAATATTTCGACAAATACGGAAAGCTGAAACGCACCTTTGAAGCGCTTTCAGAATTGACCATAGAAGTCAAAGATGAGATTGAACATCTGGAATCCATCGCAGCAGCCCTGGATATCGCTTTGCAGGAAGAAGACCTGGTACAGATCAAGGAAGAATTGATCGAAAGCGGCTACATCCGCAGAAAAGGCGGAAATAAGAAAGCCAGGATCACAAGCAGGCCTTTCCACTATATCAGTTCCGACGGCTTCCATATCTATGTAGGCAAAAACAATTATCAGAACGACGAGCTGACCTTCAAAACGGCCACCGGCAACGACTGGTGGTTCCATGCCAAAGGTATGCCCGGCTCCCATGTCATTGTCAAAACAGAAGGAAAAGAACTGCCCGACCGGACTTTTGAAGAAGCGGCAAGACTGGCAGCCTATTATTCCAAAGGGCGTGAGCAGGAAAAAGTGGAAATCGACTATCTTCAAAAGAAGAACGTTAAGAAACCGAACGGCGCCAAACCGGGATTTGTCGTCTACTATACGAACTTCTCCATGGCCATCGACTCCGATATATCCGGTCTTGAGCAAGTAAAATAACATGTGTATTATAAAAAGGTAACGGTTCAGCCGCCGGACGGGATGGTGTATGGTTCCTGCGAAGGCCCTTGAAAAGCGCCAGTTACTTAAAGTAACTGTGTGCTTTAGCGAGGTTCTTTACGAGCTTAGCATCCGTTGCTGCTTTTCGCGGAGCGGAAGCGTGCCTTCAAAGGAACCATACACCATCCCGTCCGGCGGCTGAACTGTTACATAAAAAGAACTTCCCAGCGCTTTGCTGTCAGGCAGAGCGCTTTAGAAGTTCTCTTCGCACTTTTTAAATCGTTTTCTCGGTAAACAAAGACTTCACATGGTCGATTTCCGCCTGTGTGGCTTTTGCAGCCGGCACATAATAGGACTTTTCTCTGGCGATCTGATACAGCTCCTCCTGAGACTGTTCACAGGCATTTCTGAACTGTTTCAACGTCATCTTCAATTCCTTATTCTCTGTCTGGGGAATCATTTCACCGAAACGGACCAGTTCGCCGTTGATTCCCGTCAAAGTATCCGCTACCATTGTTTTTTCCTGCATTTGCATCTTAACATCCACCTTTCCTGTTTCATAGACAGATTGAAAACATTTATTCTATCAATCTGTTAACGCAAAAATTCCATTAACTGCTGCTTGTTCTGCATTGCGGATTTCGCACCTTTTTCAAAGAACTGCTTCACCTGTGCATCACTTGCACATTCCGCATACTCTTTCATTTTGCAGTGTGTCACGTCATAGCCGCCCATAAGATGGCGGAGATTTTGTAATTCAAGTTCTGATAAATTTGCCACTTTAGATTCCCTCCTGATTTTTTTATGCGGGATTAGTATTTGTATTCAGAAAAGAATTATACATTCTATTGACAAAATAAGCTGAAAAATCATACATTTTTCAGCTTATCGTAATAAGTGCATTTTTTTGGCAATGTGTACAAGCATGGCGCCCTTGGGAAAGGACTTCAATTCCGCTTCGTTGACCGCCCCCATTCGGATGACCAGCACAAAGTAGACGACCACCGCCGCGCCAAGCGCTATCACAAGGGAAATCCGGTTCAGCTTAGTGAGAAAATAAACGCCCTGATAAACGCCATACGCAGCTGCTCCCATCCAGCAGGCCGCAAGTCCGGGAAGAAGATAAGTTTTAACGATATCTTCCCGATATCCCAGATACTTTTTGACCGCAGCATGGTTCAGAATACACATCAGCAGCGAATAGGCAATATTGGCGATTGCCAGCGCATAAAGATTCAAATCCGTATAGAAAAGGAGTGCAACTAAAATCCCGATCTGTACGACGAGTGCGATGACCGCATGGATCACCGGGGTATTGACCTTGCCGATTCCCTGCAGGACCGCATTGGTCAGGGTAGAAAGTCCCGACAGGATAACGGTGACAGCCAGCACTCGAAGCACGTTCGACGCTATATCCAGCGCTTCTTTCTGCGGATAGATGAACTGTACGACCGGCCTTGCCAGCACCATCAGACCTACCGCCGACGGAATGGCTAACATCATCGTTATCCGGGTCGCCTGATTGACCTTACGCCGTGTCTCTTTCTCCTTATGTGTCGCAAAGGTCGCAGAAACGCCCGGCAGCGATGCAGAAGACATCGCCGACGACAACGCAATCGGAATATTGACGATCGACATCGCCTGCGTCGCGAAAATACCATATTGAATCGCCGCCATGGACTCTTCCATCCCCTTGATATCGATCATGATGTTATTATAAATTTTCATATTGACGACCGTCGAGCAGTTATAGACAAAGGTACTTAAAATAAAAGGTGTTACGGTCGTGATAATGACTTTGAAAATTTCCTGATAGCTTTCCTGATGTCTGGAATGGTCACGTTCCACTCTCTTGCGGATAATGTCTTTGTTCAGGCAGTACATACCGAACATGAACAAAAGCGCAATCAGGACACCGGCTCCCGTACCGAGCGCACTGCCGGATGCACCGTAAATCGCCTGCGTCGTCTCACTTTCATTTTTTACCGCCCCAATCAACAGATAGGCCGCAAGAATGCTGATGCCTGCATTTAAGATCTGCTCCAGGATTTGGGAAATAGAAGTATGGGCCATGGAGCCGTGCGCCTGAAAATAGCCCCGCAGCACGCCGAGCAGACCGGAAAAGAAAATCGTCGGTGCAAAGACACGCAGTACCGGAATGGAATTGGGCATATCGGATACCAGCAGGGGAGCTGCAAAAAAAGTGACCAAAGAGGCGACACCGCCTACGACCAGAACATAAATGAGCGCACACTGAAATACCCTCTGGGCATTTCGATATTCCTTATAAGCCAGCCGCTGTGCGATGACTTTAGAAATGGCAGAGGGTATACTATACGAAGAAACCAATAAAATAATGGTATAAATATTAATGGCGCTGCTATAATAACCGTTTCCTTCCAGCCCGATGATACTGGTCAGGGGGCTTCTGTATATCAGGCCAATGATTTTAACGATAATGCCGGCGGCAGCAAGAATGCCGGCTTGAAGCACAAAACTATCTTTTTTCTTTTGTTGTGCCATATTTCGTTTCCATCCATCCTTTTGCTGTCTAACCGATCAGCCAGTCATACATTTCCTGATACTTTTTCGCGGATACATGCCATGAGAAATCGGCCGCCATAGCGCGGTCAACAATCTTGTTCCATTCCCTTTTCTTATCATAATAAATGCGCTCCGCATAGCGGATCGTATCAAGCATTTCATGTGCATTGTAATTGACAAAACTGAATCCTGTTCCGGTGCTCTCATATTCATTATACGGCTCTACCGTATCTTTTAAACCGCCGGTCTCACGGACGATTGGAACCGTACCGTAACGCAGCGACATCAACTGGCTCAAACCGCAGGGCTCGAACAGAGACGGCATCAGAAACGCATCGCTCGCCGCATAAATCTTATGGGACAGCGCATCAGAATAATAAATATTTGCCGAAACTTTTCCATGATATTTCCAGTCAAAATGACGGAACATATTCTCATACTGCTCCTCGCCGGTTCCGAGCACGACAATCTGCACATTGTCCCGGCAAAGTTCATCCATCACATAGGCAATCAGGTCAAAGCCCTTCTGTCCTGTCAAACGGGACACGATACCGATCATCATCGTCCTGTCATCCTGGTTCAATCCCAGTTCCGCCTGAAGTGCATGTTTATTTTTCACTTTTTCCTTCCGGAAATTGACTGCATTATAAGGATGCTCAATATTTTTATCCGTTTCCGGATTGAAATCATCATAGTCAATGCCGTTCACGATACCGCGCAGGTCGTTCGTTCTGGCGCAGAGCAGGCCGTTCAAGCCCTCTCCGTAAAATTCTGTCTTGATTTCTTCCGCATAAGTATCGCTGACCGTCGTGATCGCATCGGCATAAACAAGACCGCCCTTTAACAGATTGGCATCTTTATAAGCTTCCAGTTTATCGGCCGTAAAGAAATATTCCGGAAGTCCGGTAATTTCCCTTACTTCCTTGACACTCCATTTTCCCTGGAATTTCAGATTATGAATCGTCATGACTGTCTTGATGCCGCGGTAAAATTCTCCGCCCTGGAACCGTTCTTTTAAATAGACCGGAATCAGGCCCGTCTGCCAGTCGTGGCAGTGAATCAGGTCAGGCTTGAAGTCGATGACCGGCAAAATGGAAAGCGCGGCTTTACAAAAATATGCGTATTTCTCAATTTCAAACAAAGCGTTATCGCTATACGGCTTAAATCCGTTAAAAAAGGATTCGTTGTCAATAAAATAATACTTTACGCCGTCTACTTCCGCTTCAAGAATACCCACATATTCATTTTTCCAATGAAAGTCCATATAAAAATGAGTTCTGTACTTCAATAAGTCTTTCATCTTCTGCGACATACAGGTATATTTGGGAAGGATCACCCTTACATCAAAATACTGCTTGTCGATACATTTGGGTAAAGAACCGACAACGTCCGCCAAGCCTCCGGTCTTGATAAATGGCACACCTTCCGACGCAACAAACAAAATCTTCTTCATGAAATAACCCTCCAATATAACCAGTTTCTGTTATTATACAGCATTTCCCACGGTATTAAAAGGATTAATTTCCATTAATTGCCCATTAATTCATATAGCCCCGATATTGCAGACGGATTTTATCCGCAATCAGCGCAATGAACTCGGAATTGGTCGGTTTCCCTTTTCCGGTGTTGATGGTATAGCCGAACAGGGAATCCAGCGTTTCCATCTTTCCCCGTGACCATGCCACTTCTATTGCATGGCGGATGGCACGCTCCACACGGCTTGGCGTCGTCTGGTATTTATTCGCGATCGTCGGATAAAGGACCTTTGTAATGGAACCCAGCATTTCCACATCCTCTACTGACATCATAATGGCCTCCCTCAAATACTGATAGCCTTTGATATGTGCCGGTACACCGATTTCATGTATCATATTGGTAACATCTTTTTCCAGATCATGAACTGTTGTTTCTTTTACCGTATCACTCATCTTCGACGGTTCACTTCCCGCACCGCCGGATGGTACGGTGATCATAATTTGAAATTCTTTATCGCCGCTCATGAGATTATTCAAAATCTGATATACCTTTTCATTATCTCTTGTTACCGTTAAATTTAATTGTTCCATAAGAATCCTCCATTTTTGCTTCTTTTTGGCACGATACTAAGAATATTATAAACAATACGGAAGACCTATGGAATATTTAGTCATCGCCCCAGCATTCCGCCTCAGCTCACTCTTACTTACTGGACCAGCATATTTTCAATAAAAATACCGTATCCGCTGGCTGAATCCTGTACCAGCACATGTGTCACTGCTCCGACCAGTTTCCCGTTCTGGATGATCGGACTGCCGCTCATCCCCTGAATGATGCCCCCGGTCAGGGCGAGGAGTTCTTCATCGGTGATCTTAATGACCAGCCCCCGGTTGATGTTCCCCTCTTCCAGGTGAAGCTCTTCGATCACGATATCATAGTATTTCGGTTCCCCGGTCACAGAGCAGATAATCTGGGCAGGTCCGATCACGACTTCCTGTTTTAAGGCGATGGGAATCGGAGCAAAGGAAGTCTGCTGTACGATTTCTTCTTTACAGACGCCGAAAATGCCCTCCGCCGTATTTTCTGTAATCTCGCCAATGATATTTTCATTTTCATATTCGATATAACCGGTCAGTTCACCCGGAGAGCCGTCCTCCCCTCGCGTAATTCCTATAATCTCCGTTTTATATAAAGCGCCCTCCTCCAACAGCATCAGGGTGGAAGTATCCACATCATTGATTCCATGTCCGAGCGCACCAAATGTTTCATCTGTATCCACATAGGTCAGTGTTCCGATTCCCTGTGCGTTATCCCGTATCCAGATACCGAGTTTCCACTCTCCGTTCGGATTTCCTTCGGGTTTTATCTTTACTTCTGTAATTTCTTCCCCGCGCCGCAGCGTCATGATCATTTCTTTTCCTTCTGAATCCGCTACCATCTGCACGAACTGTTTCTTGTTCTCCACCTTTTCTCCGTTCACATCCAGAATATAGTCGCCCGTCTGCAAAATATATTTGGCCGGGGATATCGTCTCTCCCTTCTCATTCTCAAATTCTCCGATACCAACGACCAGAACGCCGCTCGTCTTCACATAAATGCCGATCGGAATACCGGAAGGCATCAGTGTCTTATCCTGAATCACCTGAATATCTACACTTTTATAAGGCAGGATTCCAAACAGCTTCAGGTCCATTTTATAATGGTCGATCTGATTGGCTTTGACCGTCACTCCACCGGAAAAATCAACATGAAGGCTCTCCACCCCGCCAGAAATACTTTCTACCGCTTCTTCCTGATAAATTTCCCCCGAAACCGGCACATGAAAATCCAGTTCCTGTTCAATTCCCGCGCGAATCTTTATCGTGGATGGCACCTTTCTCCAATAGTCAATATATATTGTCGCCATAAGCGCAATCAGTCCGCCTGCCAGTATGATATATAAAAATCTGCGATATCTCTTTATTTTCAAATCATGATCCGTCATTTCCATGTTCCTTTCTCCGCTGTTTTCGATCGGTGTCCGCCGGGCACACCAAAAAAGAACATACAAATTTGTATGTCCTTTCTAGTATGTGAAAAAACTTTGATTTTAATTTAATATTGCTTTGATTTTCTTGCCAAATCTTTCATTTCTCTTGCATTATTCAGAACATTTTCCGTAATACTTGCGCCTCCGAGCATTCTGGCAAGCTCCTCCACGCTCTCCGTTTCCTCCAGTTCCCGTATCTTCGTTGTGGTCCGTTCCTTCGATACGGTCTTCTCAATCTGAAAATGCGTATCCGCCATTGCCGCGATCTGAGGCAGATGGGTAATGCAGATCAACTGATGTTTCTGCCCAAGGATTCCCATTTTTTCAGAAACCTTCCAGGCAGTCTTCCCGCTGATGCCTGTATCGATTTCATCAAAGATCAGCGTTTCTATCTCATCCTTATCCGCCAGCACCGTCTTTAATGCCAGCATGATCCTGGACAGTTCACCACCGCTCGCTATCTGGGAAAGCGGCTTTAAGTCTTCTCCCGGGTTGGTGGATATCATAAAAGCCGCCTGGTCATAGCCGCCCGGCCCAATCTTTTCTTCCGCAGACTGTATGCTGATTTCAAATGCAACATCGATGAAATTCAAATCTACCAATGCCTTCTTCATAGACTCTGCCAGACTTCGGGCGCTTTTCTTACGAATTTTTGACACTTTTTCAGATAACCGGAGAAGTTCTTTTTTCAAAGCCGCTTCTTTTATGACCAGTTCCTGTCTATACGCATCAAAGTTCCGGTATCTGTCCAGCTTTTCCTGCATTTTCGCCTGATAGGCAAGGATTTTTCCGATGGTATCTCCATACTTCGCCTTCAAGTGATTGATAAGGTCCAGCCGCTTCTCCACCTGCGAGAACAGCTCCCCGTCAAATTCCAGACCGGACAGATAATCCGCTGCCGCCCGGTTATAGTCGTTCAACAGACTGTCGATGTCCAAAAGCTGCTCTTCAAAATTCCGGAGCGTTTCATCATAAGAAGCGACAGCGCGTATCTCCCTGACAGCCCTGCCGACAGCATCCCCCGCACCGCCGTTCTCATAACCGGTCAGCTGATGTACAAGCGTTACTGCCTCCTGAATCTTCTGTCCGTTGACCAGCTTCTTATACGAGTTCTCCAGTTCCGTATCTTCTCCGTCTATCAGCGCTGCCTCTTCTATTTCCTGCACCTCAAATTCTGCAAGGGAAGTCTCACGTTTCCTCGTTTCCTCGTCCACATCTTCCGCCAGAATCTGCTCTTCTATCTCTTTGTAGCGCTCATAGCATTCTTTCAGCTTCCTTTTAGGCTCATACAGCTCTTCCCCGGCATACTCATCCAGAATTTCCAACTGTTTCGCTGCTTTTAACAGGGACTGGTGCTCATGCTGCCCATGGATATCGATCAAAATTTCGGCAAGCGCTCTGACCTGTCTGACACTGACCGTCTCGCCGCCGACCTTACACAGTGATTTCCCCTGCATGATCCTCCTCTGCAGGATCACTGTTCCGTCTTCCTCAACTGGCAGTTCCAGCTTTCGGATTTCCTCTAACTGTTTTTCTTTTTCCACCTGAAAAACAAGTTCTACGAGAGCATACTCCGCACCGGTTCGAATCATCTCTTTCTCTGCCTTTGCGCCAAGCGCAAGATTCACGGAACCGATAATAATGGATTTCCCGGCTCCCGTTTCTCCCGTCAGTATGTTCAGTCCATTTCCAAAATATACTTCTGTTTCATCAATTAATGCAAGATTTTTTACATACAGGCTAACTAACATAACATTAATCCCCATGCCGCAGCATTTTCTTTATTTTATCCATAACAAGTATCGTATCATCCGCTGTCTGTATCGCAATCATGATCGTATCGTCCCCGGCAATACAGCCCACGACCTCCGGCATTTTCATGGCATCTACAGCTGCCGCCACCGCCATTGCCATACCGGATACCGTCTTCATGACAAGAATATTCTGCGCCACATTCATCGATGTATAGCCATCTTTTAATACGCGGATATATTTATCGCCGAGCTGACTGTCACCGTGCTCATACACAACGTATTTCTGCCTGCCGCCCTCACCTGGTATTTTGGAAAGCTTCAGTTCCCTGATATCCCTTGAAACTGTAGCCTGTGTGACCCGATAACCCTCTGCTTTCAGTCTTTCGGCCAGTTCTTCCTGTGTTTCGATTTCATATTGACCGATTAATTCCCTGATTTTCTCGTGTCTGCTCTCTTTCATTTCATATTAATCCCCTATTCCTGCACAGTCTGCGATATTTGGGCCGACGCTATAATCGTTTCAGCACCAAATCCGCGGTTGAAAAATTTATTTTTCAACCTAATAACCATGTCTTTCTCATAGCCTGCGACATTTGTGTCTGAAAGGCACAAATTCGCGGTTGAAAAATCTCTGATTTTTCAACCTATGCCCCTCTCTCAGCCTGCACTCATTTTTTTATGTAGGATTTCCAGAAAACTCTCTGTATTGAGTTTCAGAATCTCTGTCGTCTTTGAGGCTTTCCGAATCACAATTTTATCCCCCGTCTGCAAAGTGACTTTATGCGTTCCGTCAAAGCTCGCTTCTACCGTCTGTATGGTCTTCTCCCTTCCTTCCGGTATTTCTATGACCACCTCATCTTCCGGTGAAAGAATGATGCTTCTCGTATTGAGCGTATGCGGACAAATCGGTGTAAGCAGCAGAAGGCTTGCTCCCGGCTCCACGATTGGGCCGCCCGCCGACATATTATATCCCGTCGAGCCTGTAGGCGTCGCCACGATAATACCATCCGCATCGTATCCGTTCAGAAAGCGTCCGTTTACATAAATATTAAAATGCAATATCTGCAGAGGGCCGCACCGGGAAATCACGATATCGTTAAGCGCAAAATTATGGCCAACTCTCTCTCCCGCATGAAGCACATCGCCTGCAAG
This sequence comes from uncultured Lachnospiraceae bacterium, assembly GCA_947178125.1. Classification (GTDB taxonomy): domain Bacteria; phylum Bacillota; class Clostridia; order Lachnospirales; family Lachnospiraceae; genus UBA3282. The sequence continues at coordinate 86,818 of CAMWXB010000002.1, forward strand.
CATCATACGCGCCTCTTTCGTATACGCTCCGCACAGCAGTTTATCAAGAGCCTGCTCGATATTCCCGATTTCCACCTCCGCCAGATAACCAAGCGTACCGAGATTCACGCCGAGAAGCGGAATTTCCTGCTCCATCAGGTCTCCGGCTGCCTTTAACAGCGTGCCGTCACCGCCCAAAACAATGACACATTCGGCACCTTCCGGCGCCTGAATCGGTGCTGCCTCCCTGTCGTTTATAAGACAGGATACCGCCGCACCCCGCTTATGCAGATATGATGAAATTCTATCGGTATAAGACCCTTCCGGGTCCTTTGCCTTATTGGCGATCACAAAAAAATGTTTCATGCTTCCTTATCCCTGTCTGTCCGTAGTTCCTGATGCGCCGTTCTTACCGTATCCGAAATCAGCCGTTCCGTCGATTCCCCGACAATTTCTTCCCCGGAGGATTCTTCCGAAGAAGACTGCTCCGCTTTTTCCAGATAGACCAGATATTCGATATTTCCCTCCGGTCCTTTAATTGGAGAAAAAGTGAGTCCTTTTACCGCAAATCCTATCTGCTTTGTATAAACGATAATTTTCCGAATGACCTCTTCATGAATTTCCGGTTCCCGGACCACCCCTTTCTTCCCGACCTTCTCCCTGCCGGCCTCGAACTGGGGTTTTATCAGACAGACCATACGGCCTCTTTCCTTTAGCAGGTCTCTTGCCGGTACCAGAATCTTCGTCAAAGAAATAAAAGAAACATCTACGGAAGCAAAATCCAGCCGGTCTTCAATATCCGCTGGCTGCATATAGCGGAAATTCGTCTTTTCCATACAGACGACACGCGCATCCTGCCGCAGCTTCCAGGCAAGCTGCCCATGTCCCACATCGACGGAATAGACCTTCACCGCACCGTTCTGAAGCATACAATCCGTAAAACCGCCTGTGGAAGCGCCGATATCCATGCAGATTGTATCCGTTAGACAGATTTCAAATGTTTCCATCGCTTTTTCCAGTTTCAGCCCGCCCCTGCTGACATATTTGGCCGGAACGCCCTTTACTTCTATATGAATCTTCCCTTCCTCAAAAGAAGCTCCGGCCTTATCCTCCCGCTGTCCGTTCACATAAACATTTCCGGTCATGATAACGGCCTTTGCCTTTTCTCTGGATGGCGCAAGCCCCTGTCTGACAAGCAGAATATCCAATCGTTCTTTCACGATACTAATCCTCCATGTCAAATTTCTCATCTTTGCCCATGCTGTCCACAATCCGTTCGACAATCGACTCCGCATCGATGCCGACTTCCCGTTTCAGCAGTTCGACGTTCCCATGTTCCACATATTCATCCGGAATGCTGATACACAATACTTTCGTATCCGTATGCAGCGTATCCACATAGGCTCTGACTTTCTCGCCAAAACCGCCGCTCGCCACATTCTCTTCCATCGTCACGAGAAGTTTATGCTCCCTGCAGGCTTCTTTTACCGCCTCTTCATCAATCGGCTTTACGAATCTCGCATTGATCAAAGAGCAGGAACAGCCTCTTTCAACGAGCTGCCTGCGCACCTCGAGCGCAACCTTCACCATACTGCCCACCGCAAAAAGAACGATCTCCTTTTCGCGGTAAATGCACTCGCTCTTTCCATAAACAACCGGCTCCCTGTAATCTTTCAGACCATCGAACGCTTCTCCCCGGGGATACCGTATCGCCATCGGAGCCTCGAAACTGAGCGCAAATTTGATCATATCGGAAAGCTCCCATTTATTCTTGGGGGCCATTATGTGCATATTCGGAATAGAAGAAAGGAAAGACAGATCAAAAATACCCTGATGCGTCTCTCCGTCGCTGCCCACCAGCCCGGCCCTGTCAATCGCAAAAACAACCGGCAGATTCTGAATGCAGACATCATGCAGTATCTGGTCATATGCTCTCTGCAAAAAGGAAGAATAAATCGCCACAATCGGCTTTAATCCCCCCGCCGCCAGTCCGGCCGCAAAAGTGACCGCATGTTCCTCCGCAATACCCACATCGAAGAACCTGTCCGGGTACATATTCCGAAAACGTTTTAGTCCCGTTCCGTCCGGCATAGCCGCCGTGATTGCAACGACTTTTTCATCCCGCTGCCCCAGCTTACACATGACTGTCGAAAAAATATCCGTATAATTTGCCTTCGTCCGCGGCGCGCTCGGAATACCCGTTTCGATATCAAACGGTTCTGCGCCATGGAATCTGGCGGGATGCCGCTCCGCCGGACCATATCCTTTACCTTTCTCCGTAATGACGTGAACCAGTACGGCGCCCCTGACTTTCCTCGCTTCCTTCAAAACGCGCAGCATTGCCGGAATATCATGTCCATCCACCGGGCCAAGATAAGTAATTCCCATATCCTCAAAGAACATCCCGGGTACGACCAGATGTTTAAAACTGCTTTTGGCCCGCCGAATCTTGGTCACGACCTTATCACCGTATTTGGACATACCATGTAAAGAGTTGTAAACCCCCTCTTTCAGGTCCAGATACATATCCGCTGTACGGATATTGTTCAGATACTTGGAAACACCGCCCACATTTTCGGAAATCGACATATTGTTATCGTTCAGAATAATGATAAAATTGGTCTCGAGGCGGGAAGCATTATTTAATGCCTCATAGGCCATGCCGCCTGTCAGGGAACCATCACCGATGACCGAAACGATCGTGTTCTTTCCGCCTGCCAGATCTCTCGCCTTGACCATGCCAAGCCCTGCCGAAATGGAAGTAGAACTGTGCCCCGTATCAAAACAATCGCAATCGCTTTCCTTCCGCTTCGGGAAACCGCTGATGCCGCCATATTTCCGCAGATTCACAAAACCGTCTCTCCGGCCGGTGAGTATCTTATGAGTATAGGACTGGTGCCCCACATCCCATATAATTTTATCATCCGGCAAATTCAGGAAAAGATGCAGCGCCATCGTTAATTCCACTGCTCCCAGATTAGAGCCGAGGTGTCCTCCCGTCACGCTGATGGACTGAATCAGGAACTGCCTGATCTCTTCTGCCAGCGCATTATAATTTTCCGCGCCGATTCCCTTGATATCATTGGTTTTTTCTATTTTTTCCAGAAACATAGTCATGACCATGCCTTTCTATCTGCCTGTGAACCGTTATTTTTTCCTGTTGATCAACTGTTCCACCAGTTGTTCCAGGAACAGATTTCTCTCCGGAAAAGAGGTCAAAATCTGAATCGCCTCTTTGGATAATGATGCAGCCGTCTCTGCTGATTTTTCCAGACCGTATAGTGTAACATATGTTATTTTACCATTTTTTTCATCGCTCCCAACGGGTTTCCCGAGAACTTCCTGACTGCCCGTAACATCCAGAATATCATCCTGAATCTGAAAGGCAATACCGATATTATAGGCGCATTTTTCGACAGCATCCACCTGTTTCCCGTCTGCACCTGCCAAAATGGCGCCGATCATCATCGCACACTGAATCAACGCCGCCGTCTTATGCTCGTGAATAAAAAGAAGAAGTTCTTCCGTTACCTCCTCCTGATGTTCCTCCGCTTCAATATCCGCGCACTGCCCGCCAATCATTCCATAAATACCGGCTTTCCCGGCAAGAACACGCATCGCCTGCGCCACCTTCTCATATTCCGCCAGATTCTGCGCTTTCTCAAAAGCGAGGCAGGCTGTCTCGAAAGCAAGATTGAGCAGACCGTCTCCTGCCAGTACTGCCATGCCCTCTCCATAGACAACATGAGTCGTCTTTCTGCCCCGTCTGTATTCATCGTTATCCATTGCCGGCAGGTCATCATGCACAAGAGAATAGTTATGCACCATCTCGACTGCCGCCATAAAAGGCTCCACAAGTTCTCCTGTCCCGCCGAACATCCTGAAAGTCTCCGCCATCAGCATCGGACGCAGCCGCTTTCCGCCTGCCAGTATCGAATAGTTCATTGCCTCGATGACTCTTTTCTGAAATCCCTGCTCCTCTGGCAGGAAACGCGCGAGTATGCTTTCTATCTGAACTGTTTTTTCGCTTAATGTCTCTTTAAAATTCATCTAATCCACCATCTTCATTGATTTTCAGTACCTGCTTTTCTACTTTGTCAATTTTGTCATTGCAATATTGCAGAAGTTTCATGCCCGCCTGATATGCCTTGAACGATTCTTCCAAAGTGATGTCTTCCTCTTCCAGAAGCGCGATCGTCCCTTCTACCTGCTCAAAGGCTTCTTCCAGAGAGAGCTCTTCCTCTTTATCTTTATCATTCCTGTCCTGATTCATACCAATAACAATACCTTTCTTTGACTTCTATTTCAACTCCGGCATTTTCTGACTGCCAAGAACTTTCGTATGAATAATGCCGTCTTTTACATAGACATGAAGCTCGTCCGCCGGTTTCACCTGCCCAATCCGATTGACCGTCCTTCCCTGTCCGTCGGCCGCATAAGCATATCCCTGATTTAGCTTTTCAAGCGGTGATAACCCTTTCATCTGTTCAATATACAGCGCAAGCTGATGTCTTTTCTTTGACAGGTTCCGTTCCATACCGCCCTGTACCATCTCTTCCAGCTTCATCATATAAGTACGCTTCTCCCGAATCTGGTTCACCGGGCTTAAATACTTCATCTGCATCCGGCAATGTTCCAGCCTGTTTCGATAACAGCTGATATGGTTTCTGCACAAATGCTGCATCGTATACGCATACTCGCTCATCCGCTCTGTAAGCTGCTCCATATCATATACGGCCAGTTCCGCAGCAGCAGAGGGTGTCGGTGCCCGCAAATCCGCCACAAAATCGGCAATCGTTGTATCCGTCTCATGCCCTACGGCCGAGATAATGGGGATTGGACAGTCGAAAATCGCCTGCGCAACGGCTTCCTCGTTGAATGCCCACAAATCTTCAATGGAACCGCCGCCCCGGCCGACAATGATCGTATCGACCTGAAAATGCTCCATCGCATGAATGCCGTTCACGATACTTTGAACCGCCATATCGCCCTGAACAATCGCAGGATAAAGTATGATCTGCACATAGGGATTCCGTCTTGATGCAATCTGAATGATATCCCGCACTGCCGCTCCTGTCTGCGCTGTGACCACGCCGAGACGGCTGATATAGCGCGGGATGGGCTGCTTATACTCTCCCGCGAACATACCGCGCTCTTCCAACTCCGCCTTCAGACGCTCAAAACGTTCATACAGCGCGCCCGCACCATCCTGCCTGATTTCCTTCGCATAAAGCTGGTATTTGCCGTCCCTCTCATAAACATCCACCGTGCCCCTGACAACGACCTGCTGCCCTTCCGCCATCCGGAAAGTCAATCCATTTCTGTTTCCGGAAAACATAACACACGATATCGTCCCTTTTTCATCCTTTAATGTAAAATAAATATGTCCAGAGGAATGATATTTGCAGTTACTCACTTCTCCCTTTACGAAAAGGGACTGCAACATAAAATCCTGCGTGAACATATTTTTAATGTAAGAGTTGACCTGTGCTACTGTATATACATTCTGCATCATGCGCGCCCCTATACAAATTTGGCCAGTATGCCATTGACGAACCCTGAAGAGGCATCCTGTCCGAATTTCTTTGCAAGCTCTACTGCTTCATTGATCGCCACACCGGCCGGAACATCATCATCGAACGCAATTTCATAAACTGCCAGTCTGAGAATCGTCAGGTCAACCTTCCCCATTCTGGCAGTATTCCAATTTTCGGCCCGGCTGTTCAACATATTGTCGATGGTATCCAATTTCTCCACGATTTTGTGATACTTGGAAGAAATATACGCCTCATCCGCCGGTGCCGCCTCACAAGTATCTTCAAAGAACAGCTTCTCCTGTTCGGGCATTTCTTCCGAACTGTTAAATTCTATACGGAACAATAATTTAAAGATATGCTCCCTCAATTCTCTTCTGCTCATATATGCCATCGTCCTATTTTTCTTTTGATACATTGATACCGGCAATACGGATATTGACATCGGTCACTTCCAGGCCCGTCATATTTTCCACCGCATTTTTAACCTTTGTCTGTACCCGCTGGCAGGTTGCCGGAATATTGAAGCCATATTCTATTGTGATTGCCAGATCGACCTTTACTTTCTTCTGAAGAACTTCTACCCTTGTACCTTTGGCCGCATTTTTGACACCGACACGGCTCAGGAACTCATTCGTCATATTGCCGGACATGGCCGCCACGCCTTCTACTTCCGTTGCTGCAAGCGCGGCGATCATCGCTACTACATCATCCGCTATCTTAACCGAACCGATTTCTTCATTTTCCTGTAAAACAAACGTATTTTTACTAAATTCCTGTTCCATTGCCACACCATGCCTTTCCTACAATATCAGACTTTATCCATTCTGATTAAGTATATCAAAATTTATGTTTTTTGCCTAGTACCATTTTACAGCCAAAAACTCATACTATACTGCTGCGCATCATCCGTATAGGATACCACGCCATCCGGGCAGTCCAGATAATGGAAGATTTCCTGCCTGTCGATCAGCCTTTCCTGCATTTTATCATAAATTTCTTCCGAAGCACATTTGAACGTAATATAAGCATTTCCATTTTCATATCCTTCCTGAAAAATACGCTGCAGCTGTTCATCATCAAGAGATGTGAAATAAAGCCCTTCCCTGACATAATAATTTGCATCCACAGACGTACAGACCGGCAATTCCACCACATTATCAATAACATGTGTTTTAATAAGTTGTTCCGTCGTCACACACAGATAGTCGTAATTGATATGCGGCATCTTCTCTTCCGGATAGGAAGCTGCGCTGCCTTTCGCCTGATAAGACGCATCCCCCCATGTCGTATCCAAATAATACCATTCTCCGTCTATCTGAATCAGGTTCCAGGCATGTCCTTCGCCTGACGAAACATTGCCAAGTACAAGCGTCGCACGGATACCGGCCTGTTCCAGCAGATATTGTGTCGCTTTGGCATAGCCCTGGCAGACTGACCTGCCATCCAGAAAGACCGAGCAGATATTCTGGTTATCTTCCGAATCCGCATCATACTCCGTATGCTCGATCAAGTATTCATAAATATATTTTACGATTCCGTATTCGTCTGCTCCTTCCGGAACCCCTGCCAGACATCTTTCGACATAATCATCTATCCGTGCCTGTCTTTCGGCAATTTCTTCTCTTCCCATCCGATAAGTCCCGGTAAAGGTGATCTTTTTCAGCAGTTCGCCCAGCGTATACTTCGTATAGGTATATCCTTCCACATAAAATATCTCCGGGTGATCATTCAATACACACTGAAAGATACGGGAAATCTCCTCCTGATCCAGGGTGGAAAGCGTCACATTCTCCTGATATTCCAGAAGAGACCACAAAATCTCAATGTATATCGCCTGTTCACTTTCCGTCAGCTGCTGATAAGCATAGGAATCTGCCTGTTCTTCCCGCAGAAACTGTTTCTTCTCCTCTGTCAATCCTTCCCGAGCCTTTGCAGTATCCTCATCTTCCTGTATCTGAATCATCTGCTCTTCTACTGCATAGCCTTCCACCGGTCTGCTTTCTTCCCGGCCTTCCGCAAAAGCCGTTCCCTCCAACAAAAACTCGAACTGTCCGGCTATCGGCAGTTCCCGCCAGCCGTCATTTTCCGCTATATAGACCAGAAATCCAAGAAGCACCATCATACCTGATAATAAGACAATCGTTTTCTTCATAAGACCACCTTCTATCTGTCGGACTCCGGGGAAAAAAGCTTCTAGTTCCTGCCAAATTCGGACAGTATCAGACCGTTGTTACGCTCTATCGTCATCCCGATGCTCCACTGATTCACGAACAGCAGCAGCGGATTTCCCTTTAAGTCCTTGATTTTTTTCATATCAGAAGTTCCTGTCAGCTTATCCAGATCAATATCCCTGTTCTCAATCCATCGGATATGCTCATAGGGAAGATTCTCCAGGCGGATTTCGACGTTATACTCATTTTCCAGACGGTATTTTAAAACATCGAACTGGAGAACACCGACAACCCCTACAATAATTTCTTCCATTCCCGTATTAAATTCCTGAAAAATCTGTATTGCACCTTCCTGCGCAATCTGCGTGATTCCTTTTACGAACTGTTTTCTCTTCATCGTATCAAGCTGCCGCACTCTCGCAAAATGCTCCGGCGCAAAGGTCGGAATTCCCTCATACTGGAACTGCTCTTTCGGCATACAGAGCGTATCCCCGATAGAAAAAATACCCGGGTCGAACACGCCAATGATATCTCCGGCATACGCTTCGCTCAATATCTTCCGTTCATCCGCCATGATCTGCTGCGGCTGTGAAAGCCGCATCACCTTGCCGCCCTGTATATGTTTTACTTCCATGCTGGCATCGTACCTGCCCGAACAGATACGCATAAAGGCAACACGGTCTCTGTGCGCCTTATTCATATTCGCCTGAATCTTGAATACAAAAGCGGAAAAATCATGCTCCACCGGATCGATCAGTCCGATATCCGCCTTTCTCGGCAGCGGCGTCGTCGTCATTTTCAAAAAATGCTGTAAAAAAATCTCCACGCCGAAATTGGTAAGGGCGGAGCCAAAAAACACGGGCGTCAATTCTCCTGCCTGGATTCTGTCCAGATCATACTCCGCGCTCGCGCCGTCCAGCAGATCGATCTCATCGAAAAGCTGTTCCTTGAAATCCCCTCCGATATGGGAAAGCAGCAACTCTTCTTCATCAATTCCTATCCGGGTAGCCTGTCCCTCTTTCGTTCCCTTCTCCGTATCGGAATAAGTGATCACACATCTGGTTTCCCGTTCATATACGCCTTTAAAGTTCTTTCCTGAGCCAATCGGCCAGTTTACCGGGCAGGTCGCTATGCCGAGTTCCTTTTCGATTTCATCCAGCAATTCAAAAGTATCGTTGGCATCCCTGTCCATTTTATTAATAAAGGTAAAAATCGGAATCCGCCGCATAACGCACACTTTAAAAAGTTTTCTTGTCTGCGCCTCAACGCCTTTGGATGCGTCAATGACCATGACCGCAGAATCCGCCGCCATCAGCGTCCGGTAAGTGTCCTCCGAAAAATCCTGGTGCCCCGGCGTATCCAGAATATTGATACAAAATCCGCCGTATTCAAACTGCAAGACCGAAGAAGTAACGGAAATACCTCTCTCCTTCTCAATTTCCATCCAGTCGGAAACTGCGTGCCTTGCCGTCGCTTTTCCTTTTACGCTGCCCGCAAGGTTGATTGCGCCGCCATATAACAGGAACTTCTCCGTCAGAGTCGTCTTTCCCGCATCCGGGTGCGATATGATCGCAAAAGTCCTTCTTTTGTTGATTTCGTCTGCAAAATTGCCCACGTTTATTCTCCTCCATTAAAGCATTGATGTTCCGGCAAATTCCGGTTTCATCCCAAAATAATCGAGTACGGTAGCGCCAATATCGGCAAAGGTATTCCGGGTTCCAAGGTTTTTCGGCGATACCTTCTTTCCATACATTAAAAACGGCGTATGCTCTCTGGAATGGTCAGTAGAGACCGTATATCCCGGGTCACAGCCATGGTCCGCCGTAATCATCAGTATATCCTCTTCCCGCAGTTTTCCACAGAGTTCCGGCAGTTTTCCGTCAAAATATGCAAGCGCCTTCGCATAACCGTCAATATCATTTCGGTGCCCATACAGCATATCATAATCTACCAGATTTACAAAGCATAAACCTTCAAAATCCCGGTCCAGATATTCCAGCGTTCTTTCAATACCTTCTTCATTTCCTTTGGTATAAGTAAATTCTGTAATACCTTTCCCTGCAAAAATATCCTGAATCTTCCCAACGGAAATAACATCTTTCCCCGCCGCCTTCAACTGGTCTAACATTGTCACGCCGGGCGGCTGCAGGGAAAAGTCATGCCGTCTCGGTGTCCTCGTATAACTGCCTGCATCCCCTATAAAGGGTCTTGCGATGACTCTGCCGACACCGTGCTCTCCCTGCAGGATTTCTCTCGCCATCCGGCAGTACTCATATAACGTTTCCACCGGAACGACATCCTCGTGCGCTGCAATCTGAAAAACGCTGTCTGCCGATGTATAAACGATCAGTTTCCCGGTCTTTACATGCTCTTCTCCATAATCCTTAATGACTTCTGTTCCGGAATAAGGCCGGTTGCATAAGATGCCTCTGCCCGTCTTCTCACCAAAAGCGTCCAGTATCTCCTGTGGAAATCCGTCCGGATAAGTGGGCAGCGGCTTCTCCGATAAGATACCGGCTATCTCCCAATGTCCTATGGTCGTATCTTTCCCTTTCGATGCTTCCTTCATACGGGCTATGACCGCGGACGGCTGCTGTGTCTTATTCCCGCATTCCACGCCCTCTATATTGAAAAGCCCGAATTTTTCCATATGAGGCATATGAAAATAAGAACTGGAAGACACGGAACGCAGCGTATTGGTTCCCTTGTCACCATACGCTGCCGCATCTTCCATCTCCCCGATTCCAAAACTATCCAGTACGATTAAAAAAATCCTCTTCATCTTTTGACCTCCATCTTTCAACAGCCTGCATCTGAACTCGCAAACCCGCGCTTTCAGCGCTTTATGTCCGATTTCATCAGACGTTTGCTCGTTAATAACCACAGAAAAACAAATGCCGCTTCGCGTCGCTTGTTTTTCTTATGCGGTTATTATATCATAATCTTCGTATCCTTGCATCTAGTTTGAATTGACCGTGCTGATGATGATCGCATCTGCGCTGACGCCGGTCTTACGGATAACGATATCTTCTATCTGTGCGCGCTGCGCCTCCGTCAGTTCAGTTGTATTGACTACAACATCTACGCTGTCCCCGTCAATACTGACGATCGCATCCGTAAAGCCTTTGGCCTCTAACAGGATTTCGGCCGCCGTTTCCTTCTCCGCAATATCGGTCATGGAAATCATGCTGTTCACCGCTTCCTGCTTCTGTGTCTCACTGATATTGGCATTATTAATGATTTCCAGAAGCGTCTCCTTATTCTGCGCCCTCGTCTGCTCCTTCTGCAGTTTAGCGCCGGATAATGTGGAGATTCCTGATGAAGCCGTAAAAACTGCTTCGCCCGGTGTATCATCCTCTACCGCTTCTGCCATCCCCTCATCCATAATATCCGTACCTGTCACTTCTATGTCGCTGTCCAGACTGTAGATATCAGAAGAAGCCTGCTCGATATCCTCATCCGAAAGGTCCAACAGCGTGCTGTAGTCAATCTCCTCTTCTGTCATCGCCAGATTCCCCAAATCGTCCGTCGCTATCTCACCGTTCACTGTCATGATTTCTTCATCCGTTACTTTCGTGCCTGCGAAATTCAGGTATCCTGCCACTGCAATCATAATTGCCAGGGCTGTGATCATTACCTGATTCTTCTTGATCATATTCTTCAAACCATTCTCCCCTTTAATTATTATTGGTTTTCATTTTTACTACTCTTATCTTATTCGCCTCGATACCAAATAATACCTGAATTGTCTCAATAATATTCTGTTTTACGATTTCGGAGTCGCCGCCCTGTGCGATCACAACGACTCCCTCTACGACAGGCTGTATGACTTTGCTCACATAAGGTACGTTCTGGCCGGCTTCATTCACCGTATAGACAGTGGCTTCCTCCTGCCGCCTCTCGGAAATCGTGCGGCTGCCACCTTCCGCATCCGTCTCTGCCGTCTCACTGATCTGTTCGGGAACATCTTTCTCCAATACCCGTTCCTCCGATTCCTTTAACGTGATCAGAACTTCCACCTCGCCCGCGCCCTCAATGCGTGAAAGCGACTTTGTTAATTTTTCTTCCCAATAGAGCGTATAGGAAAGCGCCTCCCCTGTCCCCGCCTGCAAAACACTGTCCGATTCCTCCTGCACCTGTGCGCTTTTTTCCATTGTAACAAAATTCCTGTCCGATATACCGGACTTATTCCCGGAAGATGCAGCATCCTTTTCTTTTCCCGGAATCGCTATGACACATAACAGAATCCCAGACAATATCATGATCAGAAGCTGATCCTTCCGCAATTTCTTAACACCCGTTATTTTATCGGTCAGTTTTTTCATTTGTTCCATATACACTCACCTCCATTTTTTCCTCGTCCATGCCGAGCACGCTGCAAAAACGTTTCCGCAGCTGCTCCGCCTTCTCTTCTGTCCCTTCCATATGAGGGCTGCTGCTTTCAGACACAGAATCGGAAAATAACACATCGCTGTCCGCCGCGCCGCCAATATAAATTTTCTCAATCTGTACCTTCTCTATTGGATTTCCTGCGTTCTTTTGCGCCTGACCATCTGCGGAACCATTTCTTTGATATACCGCGACATGCACCTTTTCCAATTCATATTGTCTAGTTCCTGTCTCTTTTTGTCTGTCAGAAGGCTTCCAGCCGGAATCCGCCCCATCCAAAAGCGTCCCGCCAGAAACTTTCATATACACCCGTACACTGGCTATCACATAATCCTCTTCCGAAACCTCATTATTTAATTTAGATTTAATTTCATTTTCCAAACTGCTCATCACGGCATCAGCCACGGATGACGAACCGGCCGTTTCGTCTGTCAGACCTTCCGTTTCCAGCATCCGCTCCATCTCTTCCATCTGCGCATTCCAATCGATCTCCGTTCCGCTTAAAATACTGCGCAGCGGCATGACAAACTGAAGTAATATCATCATTCCTACAATGAGTTTTATATACTTTTCATATTTCTGCCCCGGTGTAAAATGAATAACGGCCTGCGCCGCGATCATAAAAATACCGATCCGCTTGATCAATTCTATCAGTGCACTCATCCTATCCCCCGATTTGTAGAGTACGCCACAATGGCAATACTGATGATAAACAGAGCGATCGCTGACAGGGCCACCTTTAACAGCATCAGGCTGCCATCCCCTATCCGATTCGCCAGATTCGTCATCCTTTTATCGCTGACAATGCCAATCAAGGCTGCTCCGGCTTTCAAAGCCCCCGACAAAAGCAGGATTTTGCATATCGGCAGAATGCAGACGAACAGCATAACAATTGTAATATAAATACCGATGCTGTTTTTAATCAGAATAGCGGAACCCGCCACCATCTCAAACATCCCCTCTGTCAGACCTCCAATACCGGGAATCATGGAAACCGCCTTTTTCAGGGCAGAGGCTTCCAGGGCATCAACGACCGGCGATATCATCGACTGCAGCAGGCTGAATCCCGTAATGATTCCAAGTGTTATTTTAATTCCCCATCCTACCGTTTTCTGTACAAAATCCAGCAGCAGATTCAGCTTTTCTTCCATCCAGACGCCGTTGATGACACTGAGAAGGATAAATGAATAGACCATGGGCAGCAGAAGCGATAAATAGCATTTCTCAATCAAATATACAATCATCAGAAAAAGCTGATAGTAAGCTGCCGCCGATGCCGCCCCTGCGGCCGTTCCGACTGCCAGAAGATAGGTCGGAATAAAGAGCTGCATAAAAGTTATAAGTTGATTTAACATTTCCTTTACAACCGCTGCGGTGTTTCCAAACACTTTCAGCAACCCGGCGGTCAGCAGCAGATAAATAAAATAAAAAGCGATATCCGATACCTGACGGCTTTGAAAAATATCCGCGAAATTGGAGAACAGCGCCGCGGTAATACCCAGAATCAGAATCAGCACAAAAAGCGTCCGAACTTCCAGGAACTGGCTGCTGATCATACCTGTCAGCCCTGAAATGAGCGTTGTGACGGCTTCCTTTATTTTCCCCTGAAGGATTAAAGATAACACCTGCTTTCCATCAAACTGATACTCCGGAAACAATGCTTCAAAACGTTCTTCCACCGTGTCCATTTCCTGCCAGATCAGTTCCCCGCCGGAGGCTTGTACTTTCATCGGCCTGCTCCACACAAAACAGCCGACCATGATTACAATGGCAATCCTTTTTCCCATAATACCCGTGCCCCTCTTCAGCCTGCTAACGCCTGAATGCTTTCCATCAGCGTGAACAGCACCGGCATACCGATCAGCAGAATATACATCTTTCCCATCGTCTCTACCTGTCCTGCAATGCCCGCATATCCGGCATCCTTACAGATACCGGAACAAAATTCGCAAATATAAGCCGCACCAACCGCTTTAAATAACACCGATAAGTATTGAAAATTATCTCCCAGATATCCCTGTAAATGCTCCATTCCAGTCAGTATCCGGGTAAAATAGTTCACTGCATAAGTCAATAGCAGCAGACATACCGCAAATGCTGCATATATCCCATATTCACTCTTATAGCTTTTCAGGGGAATCGCTAATAATACGCCGAGCAGCCCTACCATGCCGATTTTTACAATATCCATACGAATACCACACCTTTTCCCATCCCATTCTTGTCCGTTTCCCAAAAATTAAATCATAATTAAATCAGAAACAGATCTTGTATCATCATAAATAAATCATAGATATAGGGTACGAGCCAGGTCAGTACCAGAATCAATCCGGCAAGGCTGATGAGAAATGCGTGCTCTTCCCTGCCGCTGTGCTTTAAGATCTGACTCAGAATTGTTACCAATATGCCGACTGCCGCAATTCTGAAAATAAGACTAACACCCATCCTATTACATACCCCTTCCCTTATGTATCCTTACAATAATAAAATAACAAGAAATATTCCTGCCATAACACTGATGCTCATCGTGACTCTGGCCTGATTCTCATATCCGCTTTCCGCCTTTGCAATATGTGCCGACAGAAAATCCAGAGATTGTCCGATATCGGCCGCCTGCTGTTTTTCGTCCAGAATGCCGAGATATTCCGGTATATTCTGCAGAATATCCTTTTCCTCCTCCCAAAGAGGCAGTTCCTTCATACATTCCCCGATCTGCTCCGCCCATATCCTGCTTAAATCGGTTCCATCATTTTCTTCCAGCTTCCGATAAATCGAAAGAAATGCAGCCCGGTACGGTTCTTCCATACATTGTCCAAAAAGCAGACAGATTTCCGGCAGGGTTCTTTTTCCATACGCCATCTCGCTCTGTATCCTGATGATCATCCGGCGAATTTCCCGAAGTTCTCTGATACGCTGCTTTTTTTCCATCACCCTGTTGAGGCCGAGACCGCTGCATCCTGCCATCAACAGCAGGATTCCTGCAAATTTGAACATAATTTCCTCTCTCTATCATAGATTCCCGTTACAACACACCTGTTATTTTGTTTCCCCAAAAGCAGATATCTGTCAAACAATCGTTCCTCCATGACTTCTTTCATATAGCTTTTCCGTCCCACCTCTTCCAAAGAAAAACCATGAATCGTGGCAAGCATTTTACAACCGCACTGAATCGCCCTGTGCATCGCTTCTACATCCTCCGTACTGCCCAGTTCATCGACTGCAAGGATATCCGGTGCCATCGAACGAATCAGCATCATCATGCCCTCCCGCTTCGGACATGCATCCATCACATCCGTCCGGATGCCGATATCATTCTGCGGAATGCCGAGACAGCTTCCTGCAATTTCCGAACGTTCATCTACCAGTCCGACGTTTTTGCCCTTTCCATAGGCATTTCCTCCGGAAAAATTCCTTACGAGGTCCCGCAGCATCGTCGTTTTTCCACATCCCGGCGGCGAAATAATCAGCGTATTCAACACCTCTCCCTGCCGATAAAGATAAGGAAGCGCTTTATCGGATACCCCTTTTACTTCATGCGCGATGCGGATATTTAAATAACGTATGTATTTTATGTTGCGTATCCGCTCCTGTTCTTCCAGAATGACCTGTCCGGAA
Source organism: uncultured Lachnospiraceae bacterium (assembly GCA_947178125.1). Classification (GTDB taxonomy): domain Bacteria; phylum Bacillota; class Clostridia; order Lachnospirales; family Lachnospiraceae; genus UBA3282. The sequence continues at coordinate 102,509 of CAMWXB010000002.1, forward strand.
AGTCCAATCCGATGTCCGCCGCGAATCGTCATGAATCCCTGTCTGATTTCATCCGCAAAGGCATAGATAGAATAATGACATAAATGCGCAAGCACCGCTTCCAGCTCCTTTTCATCACTGCATACTGCATGTGATATATCATCCGTCAACTCTCCCCGCGCCGAAAGAAATCTTTCCCTATTGTCCATAAGTACCGTAACGGGCTGATTGACGCGCAGGCGGATTTCCTGCAGCCTGCCGGCCCGTTCTGCCACCTTCTCCCAGCGCGGACGCATGAAGTCCGGGAAAATATGTAAAATTTCTTCTCTCTGCATCTTCATCGCCCCCTTATCTCAATATATGAAACGTTGTCCAAGTTATGACAGAATTATTTTAAAGAAAAAAAGACAGAACCTTTCACGTTCTGCCTTTTTGCTTCCACTCCATGATTTCCTCAAGCCTTTCTTTCACTTTCCCTTCCGCACCCTGCTCTGTCGGATAATAATAGCGGCTGCCCCGCATAGACTCCGGCAGGCATTCCATCCTCGTCAGCTTTTCCTCCGTATCGTGCGCGTACCGATATCCTTCTCCATAATGCAGTTCCTCCATCAGCTTCGTCGGCGCATTCCGGAGAATCAGTGGAACAGGTTCCGCAATCTTCTCCCTGACATCCTCCTTACACTTCTCACATGCCCTGTACAAAGCATTGGATTTGGGCGCCATCGCAAGATAAGTCACCGCATGGGTCAGATGTACATCACATTCCGGCATTCCCAGAAAATGACATGCCTGATAAGCGGCTACCGCCACGGTGAGCGCATTGCTGTCCGCCATCCCCACATCCTCACTGGCGAAACGAATCAGCCTTCTTGCGATATAAAGAGGGTTCTCCCCTCCCTCAAGCATTCTGCACATCCAGTAAATCGCCGCATCCGGGTCGCTGTTGCGCATCGACTTATGAAGGGCTGAAATCAGATTATAATGCTCTTCACCGGATTTATCATACAGAAGGGATTTCCGGTTAATGCACTGTGCCAGTCCCTCATCGTTTACCCGGATACTGCCCTCCTCTGTGATTTCTCCGTTCAGCACAACCATTTCCAGTGTGTTCAGAGCCATCCGGGCATCCCCATTCGCGAATGCGGCGACTGCTTTTAACTGTTCTAAAGAAATCTCTATCCGCTGTCCGGCAAATCCTGCCGGATTTTGCAATGCGTTCTGTAGCAGCCTGACCAAATCCGCTTCTTCCAGCGCTTTGAGCACAAATACCCTGCATCTGGACAAAAGCGCCGCATTTACTTCAAAAGAAGGATTCTCCGTCGTCGCCCCGATCAACAGAATGCTTCCTTTCTCCACAAAAGGAAGAAAGGCGTCCTGCTGTGCCTTGTTAAAGCGATGAATCTCATCCACAAAAAGAACCGTCCGAATCCCCATTTTCCGGCCGGATTCCGCCTGATTCATCACATCCTTGATTTCCCGGATTCCGCTCGTTACCCCACTGAAATTGATAAAATCAGCTTTCGTCCGTCTCGCAATAATGCCAGCGAGCGTTGTCTTGCCAACGCCCGGCGGCCCCCAGAATATCATGGAGGAAATCTGGTCTTTTTCAATCAGCTGTCTGAGCATCTTCCCCTGCCCGAGCAAATGTTCCTGCCCGATAAAATCCTCCAGTTCCTGCGGCCGCAGACGGCTTGCCAGCGGAACCGTCATATTTCTGCCGTCCGGCATCGCATCGAATAGCGACATCTGTTCCATATTTCAATCCCTCTTCCATCCTTACTCAGCCTGTGCTGTTTGGCCAAATGAAGAATGCACGTTTAAGTTCTTCTCACACTATTTTAGCAAACATTTGTTCTGTTGTCCATTGAAACTTTTACGCTACATCACCGATAACACAAAAATTGTCAATATTATTTTTTTAAAAAATCTGGTATACTCTTATATAGAGCAAACAAGAAAGGTAGGATTACAATGAAACTGGATATGCACTGTCATACAAGAGAAGGTTCTCCTGACGGAAAGACCGCGCTTCTTGACAATATTTCCATCCTGAAACGAAAAGGCTTCGACGGAATGCTGATTGCCGACCATAATTCATACAAAGCATACCGCTACTACAGACATCTCGATAACAAACCCGCTGATTTTACCGTTTTGTGCGGCATCGAGTATGATACGCTGGACGCCGGACATATACTGGTCATCATGCCATCCGGCCTCTGCCCAAAACTATTGGAACTGCGCGGTATGCCGGTACTGCTTTTGATTGAAATCGTACACCGCTATGGCGGCATTCTTGGACCGGCTCATCCCTGCGGCGAGAAATTTCTCAGTATCTTCAATACAAGGCGCGGAAAAGCATTAAAAGAAAGACTAATCCGGAAATTCGACTTTATAGAAGCTTTTAACGCCTGTGAGGACGATATTTCCAACGAATGCGCCATTTCCCTCGCTTTAAAATACCATCTGCCGGGGCTGGGCGGCAGCGATTCTCACAAAGACGACTGCGTAGGACTTGGCTACACCATTTTGCAGGAACATATTTCAAACGAATCAGAATTTATACATTATATCAAAAACGGCTCTCCAACGATTGCCGGCGGCGCCCACTATTTTCATACGACAAAAGCCAAACTCGGAAAAGCCAATAAAATTCTCGTCTATTCGTTCTGGTTCTACAACAAATTTCTGGCCGCCTTCCGCTACAAAGCGCGGAAACTGGAAGTCGCTCTGGCAATGCGTGAAAGAAAAGCAGGGTAAATAACAGAAGTTATTTACCCTTTTTATCTGCAACAACGCTTTTCAATTCTTCAAACGCTTCCTTAAACTCGCCTGAACTCATATTGGGATTGTTCCGAATCATATCCCGCTTATAAAAATCCAACATCTCTTTGTAATTTTTCCGATTTTCCATATAGATATTATAGCGGGCGCGAAGTTCTGCGATTTCATCCCGCACACTGTCCACATAAGCGCCGGGCGTCCGCTGAATCGTCTCTTTAATGCTCATAAAACGCTGCCCAAGGCTTTCCACCAGTTCGCCGGCCCGAAGTTCCCGCTCCTGCTGCTTCTGTGCCTTTTCCTCATTGTTAAAGGCGATGATGATATCCAGTCTTTTCTGCATATGTTCCAGTTCGTCTTTGGCCTTCTGCATTTTCGCCAAGATACTCCGCAAATCCAGCGCTGTCTTGAAAGAAAGCGCAAAATCCGCCACAATATAAATCGTCAAAAAGAAAGTCGCATACCCCAAAGCCACCCGCGGGATATTCAGAACGAACTGCTCAATTGGTCTATGAATCACCCGCGTCATCAGAATGGTAAAAAATCCCCATGCCAGCGTAGAGCTCAGGCAGATATGACCCTGAAAATTGAATTTCTTATTGGAATAATCCCAATATCGGATATGGAACAGCGATTCCATGAGAACACCTGTTATATATTCCAGCGCCGTAGCGCCGACACAACCTGCCAGATAGGTCAGAACAATATTATGCTGAAAAGGCATGGAAACAACATACATCATGATCGCACCGCTTCCATAAATGGGGAGAAAAGGCCCCCGCATAAATCCGCGGTTGACAAATTTCCGCGTGCAGATTGAAACATAAGCAGATTCAAAACACCAACCCAAAAAACAATAAGTATAAAAAAAGAATAACCACTGTGTCATACTATAATGAAACATCTGAAACGTACTCCTTATATCTTTTTTATCCTTCATAGCGGCAGGATATCGCATCACAGCATCTTCTATCCGATCTTCTATCCGAAAACGCCGACCGATATCTTCTCTTTTCCTTTTTTCGTCTCTCCTGCCTGCCCATAGTAAAGGAATTTTCCATACCCCCGCACAGTCACCGCATCATCTTTTTTCAACTGATAGCTATTATTCTCCATTGCAATCCCATTGACAAAAATTCTGCCGGCGCCAAACAGCGCAAGGCTCTGACTCCTTGAAATATGATAAAGCTTCGCGATAATGCTGTCAATCCTTGCGGAAGAAACAACGATTGTTATTTTTTCCGGTTCTGTGCTTTGTAAAATAATTTCACCGCTGACGACTTGACATTTGATATTCGTATGCTTTATTTGATGCAGATTTTCCAGCAAATACGGCACAATACTCTGCTGGCAGAACAAAATGCCACATTGCCCGCTATTCATCCGTTGTAAGCCGCTCTGCCCCTGACCATCCTCCTGCCCCTGTACGAAAATATCTCCAATCGTACTGCGCTCGATTCCAAGATTCATGATTGCTCCAAGAAAATCCCGATGCGTCAGCTTGTCTGCAAATTTGGGCATAACGGGCTGTATCTGTATGACCGCGATCGGATATTCCTCATCATATCCCAGATTTTCCGGACTGCCGAAGCGGATCATTTTCCGCTCACAGACAGGCGCACCGCCCTCCATGGCATATCCGGCATAGGAAAGTTCCTCTTTTACCTCATAAAGCACCTGCTGCTGTGCCAGACTGAGAAAAGGCGTATAGGTATAGATTCCTCTGCTGTATGACTTGTCTGCCAGTTCCAGCAGGCGGTTTCTCAGTTGTAATAATTCTTTCTCATTTGCTTCTGTCATTTCTTATTATTCTATGCCTTTCTGCATCTTATTCTCTCTTCCCCGGATTTTGCCTTTTTGTAATATCACCAATCCAATTCCCACAAGAATCAGACCAATCCCCAACAACTGCATTACATCGGAAAACCGCAGCGTCTCCCTGTATAGAACCGGGAACACGGACTCCATCTTTTCCGGACAGCAGGAAATGAGCACGCTGAAAGCGTTATTCAAAAAGTGCATCAGCATGGCCGGATAAATGCTGTCTGCTCTGTATGCCACATAGCATATTACAAATCCCAGAAGTCCGGTCGGAATCAGTTTGACCAGACTCATATGATAGATGCCGAACAGCACCGCAACAATGACGATTGCCGTCGAAATACGGTATTTTTCCTTCATGGCATGAAAGATCATTCCGCGGAACATCATTTCTTCACAGACTGCAGGCGCCAATGCGATAACGAACAGGACAGACAATAGATTACCGCTCATAAGCTCGTCAAAAACAGTAACAACATTCTCCGCACTGTCCGGGAGCAGGCTGACCAATCCGACGGAAATGACAAGATTGATCGGAATAAAGCCTGCGATCAGGAAAATTCCGCCCAAGAAGTTTTTGATGCCCGTTTTTCGGAATCCATAGGTCATGCATAAATCCCTTTTGGTATAAACAACGACAAAAAGCGGTATGAACAATATGAGCAGCTGCGTTCCGAATACGCCAGCAAGGCCGAACTTCAGCTGCAGCATGCTGCCGGCATACAATATGAGCACGATCGTCAGCGAGACTACGAACCAGACATCGGATACCGTCGGCACACCGCCTTTCTGCAGATTGCTCCGTCTCTCGAACAACTGCATTCCTCCTTTTCCATCGCCGAACAGAATCGATTCGCTGTCATAAATCCGGCTCAGGAAAAGAATCGCCAAAACAGCATAAGCCACATTGGAAAGGAGTACAACGGCAATCGCCGTATAATCAATTTTGAATATGAGCATATTTTTGATCAGCAGACAGATATTGGCGACCGGAATCATTGCCATCGTCTGTGTCAGCTCTATATTCGGAATAAAACCGATATATCCTGTGAGCATGATGACCAGCATCAGCGGCGTTATGTAGTTATTAGCCTCCTTATAGCTCCTGGCAAAAGAAGTCACGCACATCGTCACCGCGCTGACAAACAGGGAAAAGGCAAATACCGCCAGCATACATACGAGAATCGCCGGCAGGAACTTTGCGATTTCAAAGGACTGTGTCTCCGTCTGCATGTCCATGATCTGATACATATAAAAAGCGAGGCCGCCCATGGAAAAAATATTGAGCAGAGCCGATATGATGCCGATCAGGGCCACCGTTAAGAACTTCGATATGATCAGCTGTCTGCTCGTCACAGGCAGCGTCAGAATCGTCTCAAGGGTACCTCTTTCCCTCTCTCCTGCAGTCGTATCGATGGCAGGATACATCGTTCCCATCATCAGGCTGATGATCAGCATGAAGGGCAGAACGGCCCCCATGATACTGCCAAGAGACTGCTCACTGCTCGCCGTATCTTTATTTTCATAAAGGACAGGCTCCAGAATTTCATGAACGTCGAGTCCGGCCGCCCGAATCTTTTCTTCCGTCAGTTCTTCTTTAAATTCATCGAATACATCCAGCACGATATTTCTGGCATAGGATGAATTCGTTGCTGATGAAAGATAATAAATATCGTACTGCATCTTTCCGTTCTGCATCGCACCGGACACATAAACGTCGATTTCCTCATCGTTCAGCGCCCTTTCGTAATCGGTTATGCTGCCGGCATCGACAAGGGTGATCGTATAGTTCTCCCCGTCAGCGTCCTCCTCTGCGCCGCCGCTTTCTTCTGTCCGGCCGCCGCCCGCTTCCGATGCCTTCGAACCATCATCCTTTTGCCCTTTCTCCGCAAGCATCCGTGAAAAAGCGCCGTCATCTTCCGCATCTACCGCAATCCGGTAATTCTGCGCCTCCATGCTGGATGAGATCATCGCAACAACCTGCATGGCTCCGATAAAAATGAGCGGATACAGAATGACCGGAATGACCAGCATCATGATAACCGTTTTTTTATCCCGAAAGACATCCAGCATTTCCTTTTTGACGAGTGTCTTTATAATCTTAGTGCTCATCCGCTATGCCCTCCTTTTCGATCAGTTCCGCAAAAACATCCCGCAGATTTCCTTTTCCGGTCTGCGCTTTCAGACCTTCAGGCGCGCCTTCGCTAATGATCTTCCCCCGGTGAATCATCAAAATCCGGTCACATAAATATTCCGCCTCTTCCATATAATGGGTTGAGTACAAAATGGTCTTTCCCCGCCCGCGTTCCTTTTTCATAAAATCGATGATCGCGGCGCTGCTCAAAATATCCAGTCCAAGTGTCGGCTCGTCAAAAATATAGACCTGCGGATCGTGCACAAGACATCTTGCAATGGATGCACGCTGTGTCTGCCCGGTGGACAGCTTCTCGATCCGATTGTCGATAAAACTTCCCATAGAAAGAATTTCAGAGATCTCCTCAATCTTTTTTTCGGTATCCTCTTTAGACATCCCATAAAGCACACCGAGCATCCGGAGCAGTTCTCTGGAAGAAAGCCTTCCGTAAAGCTTCGTATTATTGGACAGATAGCCGATATGTCTTTTTACTTCAATATCATCTGTTATCTCTTTTTCACCAATCTGAATGCTGACCATACCGCTCGTCGGCCGCATCAGCTTGGACATCATCCGTAGAAGCGTCGTCTTGCCAGCGCCATTCGGCCCGAGAATCCCGACGATTTCTCCTTCCCCTATAGACAGAGATATCCCATCGACTGCATTGATATCGATCTTTTTATTTTTCTTCTCATTTCTGGTAAATGTCTTTACAAGGCAGTCCGCCTTAATTCTGTTCTTCTCCATCTTCTTTTCCTTCCTCTTCCGCATTCTCCAGCCGATTTGTCCGCTCTCTGTAAAAATAGGATAAAACGGATAGTCCCGCAAAGCACGACGCAAAAACGAGCAGGGCAATAACAGCTCCCGAAGCGGCCGCGCCCAATATCACCTGATATTCGCGATATTTTATGACACCAAAGATGATACCGCTTATTCCTCCCGCAAGCAGGCTGGATTTCAAATTCACACCCGGAACAGGAGCCTGCCTTCTGTCCCAGATGCCGTTCTTTAAACAGCTGACGACAATATAGACAGCAAGGCACATAAAAACGGTCCATTCTCCCATGATGCGTTCAAAATCTCTTCCATACAGAAAAATCTGCACAAAAAGCACGACCATAAGCCCCCAAAAAGCCAGCCAGCAGCCGTTATGTTCTATCTGCAATAATTTTTGCTCCTGCATTTCATCCAGCCTGTTCTTTTGCTTTTTCATTTTTATAAGTCTCCTTTCCAACAGTGTGAACAATTTCTTAGCCTGCGCCTCCTGCAGGCCTAGAAATTCTCTTCACACTCTTCTTCCCAGAATAAATCATCCAGACTTTTCCCCAAAACACGACAAATAGCACGGCACAGTTTGATCGTCGGATTATACTCCCCCTGCTCGATGGCGTTGATCGTCTGTCTGGATACGCCGACAGCTTCCGCAAGCGCCTTCTGCGTCATGTCCTTTTCAGCCCGCGCCACTTTGATCGCTATATTTCTCGCCAAGTATTTCTCCTCCCTCCTGCACTACTCCATTGCCTTTCATTGCCGTCTTTTGGCTTCCCTTACAAAAAAGTATCATATGCAGGTCTAAATGTCAAGTATATATTACTTTTATTTCTTTATATTTTACATGCAAGGACATGTTACATACTATTTAAATGACTCTTTTATCTTCCACACTGCATGCCTTATCTCCCACGACACCTGCCCAAGAATCTGCCATCCATTCTCCTCATACACGACAAGCACTGTTTCATTCGAAAAAACCACGCCTTCTCTCTTCGCATAAGACGCCATCTTGAAAACGGGATTCCTCTCTCCGTCCGCATAAGATTCGACAATCTGCATATCCCACACATGACCATCCAGTTCCGCCAATTCGGTCTCCGGCGATATGCAGCGTACAGTCCCGTTTTTTATCTCAAAAATATGGATCAATGTATATTCCGTCACAGTATTCGCAAAATACAGATATACAAGCGCTTCCGCCTTTCCGTCTCCGGTAATATCCCGATATTCCGTCTTTTCAACAATACCCGGGTAATAGGGTGTCTCCCAGTCAACAACCGTTCCGCCATGAAAGGAAAAATGCAGTATAACGGGCTCCATCTCCCTGCCGCTTTGATAATCCTCCCATGTAATTTCAGGCAGATCCGCTTCCTTTTCTTTTTCCGCAGCTTCTGCCATCCTGCTGCCCGATACCGTTAAAAAAGCCCTTACAAAAAAAACTACTGTAAGGGCCATCATAACAACTCTCATTCTTTTCAATCTTTTTCCACGTTCCATTCTTCCTCGCCTCTAAAAGAAACTGATAATTTCTTCTTTGGGTCGCTTCGCCTGCTCCACGCTGATCGCATGGAGTACCGGGCCTTCGCCGCCGTAATCGGCAAAGTATTCATTTGCTACCTTTGCAGTCACCTTCACCCACTGTTTATCCGTCAGCTTATCTGCCTTGTCATATTCACAGGCAAAACCGAGAAATGCCATGTCATCGGCACAGCATGTCATTGCCATCCTGCCCGGCACAAAATATCCCTTTGGAAAATTCTTCGGCACGAGTACCATTGCCGTAAACTGCACGGTCTTTCCTTCATACCGCCCAATATGATCCAGCGAATCCAGATACCAGACGCCATAGCTTCCATTGTCCAGTTCCAGAATCGGCGATGACAGGTCATAGGGCAGGTCATCCTCCATGATTTCATTGACCTCCCCGTTCGCATCCTCAAATACCAGTTCCGCCTTCGGATTGATCGCCTTGACATTTCTTTTATAACTGCTTAAATCTTCTACACCATCGCAGCGGTTAAAGATGATCAGTTCCGACTTCCGGAGCATTTCCGCAAGAAGCGATTTCATATTTGTAAAATACATCGGAAAGGTAGACGCATCGATTGTCGTGACCTGCTGTTCTATTTTCCAGTGCCACGGAAGTTTCATGTTCTTATAATTCCACATCCCGTTATATTCGATGATGATACGTTCCGGTTTATGCTTTTTTTCCAGTTCGATCAGATGTGCAGAATTAAAATCACTCTCTTCCTCAATCAGCTCTAAGATCGTTCTGCTTTCTTCAAGCAGTTTTTCGTCATATTCTATTTCGCCCTCCTCGCATAACAGCAGAAGTGTTTTTCCACGAACCTGAAAGTAGGGCTGTGCCAGTGTATAATTGATGAACTCCGTTTTACCGCTTTCCAGAAAACCGTTGATAATATAGACCGGTTTCATATTACCGTTCCTACCCCTTTCTTACGCTTTCGCGCTCCCTATTTATGAAATAGAGCCGCCAGTTTTTCCTCGTCCAGTTTAGAACCGATGACACAGATTTTTCCGGTCACGTCCGGCTTACCGCTTCGGATATCGCACTCTTCCGGCACATAATCGAAATAAATCCACGCGCAGTCTCCCGACGGCACCATGCCTTTTGCACGGAGCACAATACCATATTCCTCTTCCCGCTCCAGTTTCTGAAGACGCTCCTCTATCTCGCTCTGTGTATAAGACAGCGGTGTCTCGATTCCCCAGCTCGTAAATATCTCATCCGCATGATGATGGCCGTCATGGTCATGATGACAGTGCTCATGCCCGTGCCCTTCTCCGTCATGCTCATGATGATG